>NZ_JBFRLK010000002.1:0-41730 GCF_041469805.1 Vibrio sp. 10N.286.48.C11
TTTTACTTTAATTGGTATAACTTCCTTTTAAAATGGTCCCGAATGAAACTGAAGTACTGCAGTTTTAGGCTGGTGAAGTACTTTGATACAATGGAATGATTAACTCATTTATGTTGATTGTTTTCGTTGGCAACCGCTGCTTAAGGCGTACCGCCATACTCGATTGCGTTTGGCAACTGCGTCCTCGGTTTGATGCTCCTAGCTATGCCGAGCGATTAGAAAGCTTTGAATGGTGGCATTGGGATGATGAAACACTAGCAGAAATATTGCCACCATTCCAAAAAGATTGCGGTGAGTTTTTGGCTTACTTTGAGCAAGTCTAACCCCAATATATTTTAAGTCTGAAACTAAAAAAGCAGCCTAAGTGGCTGCTTTTTCGTTTAATAACTTTATAGCGGTTTAGCTGGCAAGCCGTTTAGTTCGCTAACTGATTAATTAGAAAGCTTAGCCTCGACTTGCCCAAGTGCGCGTTGGTACATAAACCAAGCACATGTACCGGCAAGCACATTACCCACCATGGCACCCCAGAACAGGCCTTCAATACCAGCAAGCTGCGAACCAATCCACAAGCAAGGCAAGAAGAAGGCGAACAGGCGCAGTGCTGATATCGTTAAGGCAGTATAAGACTTACCAAGCGCATTCGAGATAGAAACCATCAGCATACAGATACCCAACGGCCCTAAACTGATAGGAACGATAAGTAAGTGGTAGTTCAAAATGGTCGAGACTTCGTCTTCGCTGGTCATGAGATTTGCCAACCCGCCAGAGAACATCCAAGTTACCAGTGCGATCACCAATTGGAACCCTAATACAAATATCACGGCAATCTTCACAAGACTACGTATGTTCCCTAGGTTCTTTTCTCCCAACATTCGGCCAATCATAGGTGGCATCGACATAGTCAGAGCAAGCACTGCAACAATCGAAAAGAACTCAAAACGTGAACCTAGCGCCCAAGCTGCAACGGCTGCTGTGCCGTAGCCTGCAAGCAGTTTGGTGGCGAGCATCGAAGAGACTGGTGGCAGTAGCTGACTGATCATCGCAGGCCCCATGATGTTTCCTATAGAACGAATACTCTTGCCGATATCAAGATCGTGCCAGTCGAATGTCATCCAATGCTTCTTAGTTACCTTAGGAGCAACGATAAAGATACCCGCACCGAACGCCAAGATGGTCGCAATCGCGGCTCCGTTGATGCCCATGTCGAGCGTGAATATGAAAATCGGGTCCAATATCAAGTTGATGATGCTGGTCGCGATCATCATCGAACCGGGCAGCATGGTATTACCATTGGCACGACACACACTGTAGAAAAAGTAGAGCAGTGCGCCTGTCCAAGAGCTTACCAGCCAATAGATCCAGTAATAATCAATGATCGGTAGTACCGTCGGTGGTGCATCGAGGAGTTGTAAAATAGGACCACGCAACAGATAGATGATGACCGAGAACAGCGCGACACTCACACTGCCCATCACAACGACTAATCCGCCGAGCTGTTTGGCATAGCGTATCTCGTTAGCCCCAATAGCTCTCGCGATCACAGCCGTTGTCGCGATGCCTAGTCCGACTTGAATCCCGATAATGATCATCTGAATTGGTAGCGTGAAGCCTTGAACCGCGAGCGGCAGTACGCCTAACTGGCCAATAAAAGCACTGTCTACAAGTTGGAAGCTCATCAGGGAGAGCACCCCAAACAGCATTGGCCATGTCATTGTATAGAGTTGTCGGCCAAGAGAAGGCGAGGGAGTTGCGGTCGTAGAATTCATAACACTCTTATCAGTCTTGAAGGTAGGTTTGTCGTAGTGACAATCCACTCAATGAAGAATTGCGTAAAGGATAACGTAACGTTAGCTCGATACCAATAAATGTCATTAAATCTATCGATATTACCTTTGCACAGTTTCATCGGTATGTGAGCATTGTGCAATGCAACTTTATGCGTTCGCTTATTGAAATTTAAGGTGTCGTATCTTGTTTCTGAGTTTTATATTAGCGGATTGGGTCTAAAGGTTTTCCATTCGACTATTTCTAATGTTTCGCTTTATCCCGATAACTTGGTGGCGTGACTCCAACCCAACCTTTGAATGCACGATTGAAATTACTCAAGTCGCTGTAACCCACTTGCCAACTGATGTCTTGAACAGAAAGGTTGGTCTCTTCAAGTAGCTGTTTTGCTTTAGCTTCCCGAACTTGTTCTTTGGCTTGTTTAAAGAGAATGTTTTTGCTCTTCAGGTTTCTCTGCAGCGTTCGTTTTGTCATGCCGAGCATGGTCGCAAACCACTCAATATTGAACCAAGGTAGAGTCGCATAGGTGTCTATTAATATCTCGACAGCGTGATGCCAATCTTGGGTACTATTTCGTTCTGAAATGGCACGATAATCATCGGGCAGCGGAATCGAGAACGCACCGTATTGCTCTTCAAACTGAATATCAGAATCAAAGAAATGCTTAGGTAATTTACGTGCGCTGTTGTTCTTAGAGACCAACTTGGCGTGTGATGGTTGCCAGCGACTGTCAATGAACTTACGGCATAGGCTAATCACGGTCAGGGCGCGAAACCATTCTGCTTGTTCAAAACCTGAGGTCGATGGGTGATAGCAACTTCGATGACACAGCCACCACAATCCATCGCTTTTTTCCGTCCATATGGTGACGTGATTACTTAAGGTCGATATTTCAGTAATCAAGCAGCGTACCGCTTGCTCGAGAGAAGTGCATTGTTCAATTTTTCGGTCTAGCTCAGGTGACAATTGCTCTAGAGAGGCCTTACGTCCAACCTCAATCCCTATCGAATAGCCAAACTTACGCTCAAGGCCATGAATGAAGCGAATCACGTCTTGTGTAGGAAGCCATTGATTGGATTGTGTCAGTTCAATGGGTAGACCGCACGCAACGGCGACGGTGCGCCAATCCAGTCTATGTTTGTCACAATACTGAATATATGGAGCAATGTTACTGGTCGAAGTGAGCAGTATGCTGGTGGTGTTCGATGATGCTTTCATTGTTTTGTGCCTACCATTAAATGTCATCAAGTGACCTAATTAAGTGTAGCGCATCTCCCTATACTTTTCCTAACCCAAACAGGAGAACAATTATGAAACTTAAACACATTGCCGTTCTAGTATCGTTAGCGACCCCATCATCATTTGCTCTTGCAGCAAACCCAGTTGAAGAAGCTCTGAAAGTTGAAGGTGCTCAAGTTACCTTGACCGTGAAAGAGGCGAGCACAGCATTTACCCCAAGTTTTACTGACTCAGCTCGTGAGTTATTCAATAACTTTCATTGGCAGATGGGCGGCGACCACAGCGTTTACTACAACATGCACATGAGTGAGTTTCTACCAACGGCACTGGCGGCTCCAAACGAAGAGTACAAGCCTTTAGTCAAAAATATCGACCCACGACTCGCTGCACTGAAAGTTGATACTGAAAGCAAAGGTCAGTTGACAATGGATGAGTACTTGGCGGATGAACAGTTCCGTACCCAAGGCTTTATGTTGATTCACAAAGGGGAGATCGTTTACGAAGCTTACCCAGGTATGAAGCCGACAGATACGCACGTTTGGGCATCTACAGCAAAAACGACGGTTGGCACAGTGATCGCAATGTTAGTGGAAGAGGGCAAAGTCGACCCTGAAAAAGAGATCGCTGAGTATGTTTCTGAATTGAAAGGAACGAACTGGGATGGCATCACAGTACACCAAGTTCTGAACATGTCGACCGCGCTAGACAATGAAGAGACATTAGAGTCTATCTTGAACCCAGACTCTGATGTGGTGCGTTTCTTTGCGGCATCGTTTAACTCACCTCGTGCAAAAACGGGTGAAATGGAAACTTGGATGGAAGTGGCTCAAGGTGCACAGAAACTGGAAGGTGAAAAAGCCGGTGACCATTTCCGTTACGCATCTATCAACACAATGGTGCTGACTAAGTTAGTTGAAAACGTTGAGAACAAAACTTGGACTCAAGTATTCGAAGATCGTGTTTGGTCAAAAGTGCACGCACGTCAACCAATGCAATTCAACTTGACGCCAGATGGCATGGCGATCGCGGTTGGCTTGGTTTCATCAACGGTAGAAGACATGGCTCGCTGGGGAACACTATTTACACCTAGCTGGAAAGCGGTGGCTGATGAGCCAGTGGTGTCACAAGCTGTGATTGATCGTATCCGCAACGGCGGTGATCCAAAAGCATTCGTAGGTACTAGCAAAGAGAGCAGTTCACTGCACGCATACAACGAAAAAGCAGACTACAACGCATACCAATTTGATTTCATTTTCAATGACGGTGCAATGTCGAAAAGTGGCAACCTAGGCCAATTTATTTACATCGATCCTGCACGTGACTTTGTGGGTGTGATGTTCTCAACCAACCCATACCACTCAGGTTTTGGTGAGAATAAAGGCCCTGCACTAATGCGTTCGGCAGCAAAACTACTTGCTGACAAGTAATCTATTTATTACCTAACAGGATGTTCCAGGCTTCAAGGAGGAAGCAAACGACTTTCGAGAGATATAATGAAAAAGTTTGCTCTATTAATCCCGTTGAGTTTAGGTCTAGCCCTTCCTGCACATGCCGATTCAGATTCCGAACGTGTTATCGATCCTGCTGATGTCACTAAAGTTTATACTCAAGCTGCATTGATGCTGAATGGTAGTTCAGATATCCAATTTCAAGGGCAAGTTTCTGGCGGTTTAGAAAACGGTCAGCAGTTTGCCCTACTGGCCGAAGGGACGTTTGTCGATGAAAGCAACACAGCGCTTCGCGATCCAGACAAATTCGGTACAGAGTACAGCAACTCTAGAATTCAGTACTTCCACGTCTTTGAAACAGGGACGAAAGCTACGCCTAAAGTGGGTCTTTCATTAGATTATATTAATACGCGCAACAGTATTAAAAATGACTTATTGTCGGTTGGCGGTGTTGTTGCGATTAATCCAGCTTATACCGGTGGATTCCTGGTATTTCCAAGAGCAGGACTGATGACTGGTAGTATGGAGATCCCTGGCGTCACTTCATCTAAAGATGATTTAACGGGATACTCGCTTGGTTTGATTACCGCGAAGCATCTCGGTGACTCTGGCGCTTATGTGTCTTTGGTTCCTGAGTGGCAAGATCTTTCTGGTGATGATATCGACATGCAAAACTTCTCATTTAAAACATCGTTAAATGTGCCGATGAACACTGCAAGAACTTGGTGGTTGAATACGCGCTATGACATTACCAAAGCGGATGTTGATGTGAAAGGTGTGCCAATGCCGAATGGTTGGCAAACCGAAGCTTGGGTTGGTGTGAGATACTACTTCTAGCGCTCTAGCCAGCTAATTTGGAAAGAACCTAAAAAAGCCAGTCAACGTGACTGGCTTTTGTCGTTAAGGTACCGCGTGAAGCGTTACTTATTTACTTATTTACTTATTTATTAGCAACGTTACCTAGCTTCAACCACGTATCGATAACCGTATCCGGGTTTAGTGAAACAGAGCTGATGCCTTGCTCCATTAACCACTCTGCTAGGTCGTCATGGTCAGATGGGCCTTGGCCACAAATACCCACGTATTTACCCGCTTTGGTTGCCGCATCGATCGCCATTTTCAGCATTGCTTTCACGGCTGGGTTACGCTCATCGAAGAGGTGTGCCACATCGCCTGAATCTCGGTCTAGGCCAAGCGTCAGCTGTGTCATGTCGTTTGAACCGATAGAGAAGCCATCGAAGTACTTCAAGAACTCATCAGCCAAAATTGCGTTCGATGGTAGCTCACACATCATGATGACTTTCAGACCTTGGTCGCCACGGCGTAGGTCGAACTTAGCCAGAATGTCGATAACCGATGCTGCTTCGCTTGGCGTGCGAACGAATGGAATCATGATTTCAACGTTCTTAAGACCCATCTCGTTACGAACACGTTTGATCGCTTGAGTTTCTAGCTCGAAACAGTCTTCGAATACTGGTGAGATGTAACGAGATGCACCACGGAAGCCCAGCATTGGGTTCTCTTCATGTGGTTCAAATGTTTTGCCGCCTACAAGGTTGCTGTACTCATTCGACTTAAAGTCAGACATACGTACGATCACACGCTTAGGCCAGAATGCAGAAGCGATGGTCGCGATGCCCTCTGTTAATTTGCTTACGTAGAAATCGATAGGATCTTTGTAGCCACGAATACGTTCGTTGATTTCCGCTTTTAGCTCATCCGTTTGTGCATCGAAGTTAAGCAGCGCTTTAGGGTGAATACCGATCATCTTGTTGATGATGAATTCTAGACGAGCAAGGCCAACACCTTCGTTCGGGATTTGTGCAAAGTCGAAGGCACGATCTGGGTTACCCACGTTCATCATTACTTTGGTTGGTAGCATTGGTAGCTCATCAACCTCAGAACGTTTGATTTCAAAATCGAGTTCGCCGTTGTAAACGTAGCCTGTTTCGCCTTCTGAACATGACACTGTCACGGTATCGCCATCGTTTAGGCTGCTTGTTGCTGTACCACAACCAACAATCGCTGGGATACCAAGCTCGCGAGCAATGATCGCAGCGTGACAAGTACGGCCACCACGGTTAGTCACAATCGCAGACGCTTTCTTCATCACAGGTTCCCAGTCTGGGTCTGTCATGTCAGTTACCAGCACGTCGCCTTCTTGAACCAGTGACATTTGGTCTAGAGAATCAACTAAGCGAACAGGGCCAGAGCCGATACGCTGACCGATAGCGCGGCCTTCAACCAAGACATCCGCCTTATTGTTTAGCTCGTAACGCTCGATAACGTTTTGATCGCTTTGAGAACATACGGTTTCTGGGCGAGCCTGAACGATGTAAAGCTTGCCGTCGATGCCATCTTTCGCCCACTCAATGTCCATTGGACGTTGGTAGTGCTTCTCGATGATCATCGCTTGTTTTGCTAGCTCTTTGATCTCTTCATCGTTGAGTGAGAACTCGTTACGCTCTTGAGTGTCGGTGTCGATGATATCGACTTGCTTGCCGATTTCTTGATTGGTCGAGTAGATCATCTTGATCAACTTAGAACCAAACGTCTTTTTAACGATTGGGTAGTGACCCGCTTCTAACATTGGCTTGTGAACGTAGAACTCGTCTGGGTTCACTGCGCCCTGTACAACCATTTCACCCAAGCCCCAAGAAGAGGTGATGAATACCACTTGGTCGAAGCCAGACTCAGTATCAAGCGTGAACATCACACCTGAAGAGGCTTTGTCTGAGCGAACCATGCGCTGTATACCCGCAGACAATGAAATGCCACGGTGGTCAAAGCCTTGGTGTACACGGTAAGAGATAGCGCGGTCGTTAAACAGTGACGCGTAAACGTGCTTGGTTGCTTCGAGTACCGCGTCGATGCCTTTCACGTTAAGGAAGGTTTCTTGCTGGCCTGCGAATGAAGCATCTGGAAGGTCTTCTGCGGTTGCAGATGAACGCACAGCTACAGACAATTCTTCGTTGTCTTCGATTAGCTCGCGGTAGTTATCACGGATGTCTTGCTCTAGTGATTCTGGGAAGGGTGCGTCTAGAACCCATTGTCGAATCGTTGCACCTGTCTTACGCAGTGCGTCAACGTCTTCAACATCAAGTTCATCAAGTAGTTGGTGGATGCGCTCATCAAGACCTTTGTAGTCAAGAAAGTCGTTAAACGCATAAGAGGTGGTAGCAAAACCATTAGGTACAGAAACACCAGCATTGGACAGGTTAGAAACCATCTCGCCCAGTGAGGCGTTCTTACCGCCGACTTTGTCGACATCTTCCATGGATAGGCCATTGAACCATAGGGTATTATTTTGCATTTATTTCTCCAGAAACATAGCAAGCATTGTAGGGATTTAAAGGCAAACGATTACGTATCAGTTTAAAAAAATGTAAATTATTTTTTAAAGCTGTGGGGGACGTAATAGTCAGCAGGGTTTCGTTATATATATTATGGTTCCCATCCTACTCAAAATAATTTTAAACATTAAATAAAAAATGCAAATTGATATCCAAAGTCGTGATGTATTCTATGTTTCTGATGGAACGGCCATAACATGTGAGACTTTAGGGCATGTTGTTCTAGGTCAATTCCCTTTTAAAGCCAATGAAAAAACCTTTCCGTTTGTGGAAAGTGAGGACAAACTTTCTGATTTATTAAAAGAGATTGAAATTTCGTATCGTGATACCGGATTAGAACCGCTAGTGTTCTTTTCGATTGTGATACCTGATATCAAAACCAAATTGCTAGAAGCGCCCGCGCACTGTTATGACGTGTTAGAGAGCATCGTGCAGAAAGTACAGGATGACATTCAGATGGCGCCTGTTCCTAAGTTGCAGCGCTCACGCAGTGTAAACAAGGACTCGGTGAAGTATTTCGACCGTATTGCTGCGATTGAGTACACGCTCGCGCATGATGATGGCATCACGCTAAAAGGGCTGGAAGAAGCCGACATCATCTTGTTGGGTGTTTCTCGAAGTGGCAAAACACCAACAAGTTTGTATATGGCGATGCAGTTTGGCTTACGCGTAGCAAACTACCCATTTATCCACGATGACTTGGCACGCTTAAAGCTGTTGCCAGAGTTTGAGATCTACCGACATAAGCTGTTTGGTTTGACCATTGATGCAGAAAGGCTCACTGAAATTCGTGAGAACCGCTTAGCAGGCAGCGAATACGCCAGTGACTCACAATGTTTGTATGAATTGCAAACGGTAGAGGCGATGTTCCGTCGAGAAGCAATACCTTACATCAACACCTCTTCACTATCGGTTGAAGAAATTTCGACACGAATCTTGGAGCGAACAGGTTTGAGAAGGCGTCTGCTGTAAGACAAAGCCTTAGAGAAATAGAATGGCCAGATAAAAGAAAATCGAAGCTCGCAGTTTACACCTGAGAGCTTCGATTTTTTGTTTGTGCTCGTTGTAGTCGCTTGCGAGTCAGAGCTTGTTTTCTTAATCGAGATAGCTTTCTAGCGAAGTAAAGACAGCTTTAGCGTTTCGCTTTTCTTTTCTAACCAGCGTTCAAGTGCTGGTGGCCAACTGATGCTTGGTTCTACGCAAAAGCCACGAAGCATCGAGAAATACACCGCTTGATCGATTAGAGGCAGTGATGACTCACCATTCTCTAGATCCAGTAAGAGTTCGGCATCTTTCAGTAATGGGTTAATCAGTTGAACGAACTGAGGCGTCTTTTCTAACAGTTCTTCAAAGTTAAAACCTTCGGTCTCTTTACTGGCACGCCAAGCTTCTTTGGCTCCAGAAGAGCGATATTCAGCCAAGTCGAGGTTCCACCAACGTGGGCGTCCAATCTGTTGAGTAAGAGGGAATGCGCGAGTTTGGAACACAGTCACTTGCTCAGATGGCACACGCTGCTCATCGCTTGATTTCAAGTCCATGAAGTACGCGATGATATCTAGGCTCTCTGCCATGATAGAGCCATCGTCTTTTTGTAAGACGGGCACCATCTTTTTACCGATCAGATCGATAAGGGTTTGGGCATCATCATAATCGACAGAAACAAGCTCAATGTTCAAGCCTAGCGATTGAGCAATGTAGGAGACTCTTGCACAGAAAGGGCAGTGGTCGTAAATGTAAAGCTTCATAGCTTCCCTCATTCGGGTCTTTCTTAGTATAAGATGATGCTAATGTACCAGAAACTTTCGCAGACAATAAGCCTTTGTTAACAAGAACTATTCACTGCGATTAAGTGCTCGGGGATATCAAGAGAACGATGGGAATAAGCACTTAGTGTAGAAACTCGTTGCCTAATTCTATTGTCAGTTGAGTGCGGTTTTATTGTAACGAGTAAGCGAATGAGAAAGCTAGTGGGTAAATTACAGGCATAAAAAAGGCTCTGGCTGCTTACTCTAATGCAGAAGAGTGAAGTCAGCCAAAGCCTCAATTTTGTTACCTTTAGTAGAGTGACTACTAAAAGGGCAGAGTGGTTAAACTATGCTTTTTTAAGATCTTGCGCTGGGTAAGTAAGCGTCATTGCGCCTTCTACCGTTGTAACGTGAACGTAGCCGCCACCAGCACTTAGGCCAGTTACTACCATTTCACCTAGTTCAACACCTTTTGTTGCTACAACGCGATCATCAACTGAAAACACTTTACACACCTTCAATAAATTAAATAAATACGATAGATATCGAACGCGGATTTAAACAGATGGGACCTCAATCAACTAATCCGGTTATTTGTCGTAAAGATTAAATTCAGTTATGTATAAATAATTATGTATTAAAAATCAGTTTGTTAACTTACGCTGTGACGTTATTTATCCGCTGGATACACTACACCAACTTGTTGGCGCATCTCTGTAATTAACTTCGCAACCGTTAAAGCGCGCAGTTGGGCCTGCGCTTGTGTTGCGTTGTCGCCAGCAATGCAGCTAGCAAAGGCCTGCGCTTCGTAACTCATGGAGTTTTCGCTTTGTGCTTGAGTAAGGTTTTCTACCGTGCCATCGCGGTAGCGGATCTTAACGTCAGTACATTCAGCGATGTGATCGATGATGATCGCCCCTAATTCACCTTGGATCTCGCTTGGCGCATAAGAGTCGCTGACTTTGGAGTGCGCAAGGGTCACATCAAACTCAGGGTATTGGAAGATCGCACAGCCATGAGCATCGACACCTGAATCAAGTAGCTTTGCAGAAGCCTGTGCGTTTTCAGGTTTGCCAAATAGCGCGACTGTCGCGGCAACACAGTAAAAGCCAATATCGACCAATGAGCCGTTAGAAAAAGCTGGGTTGAAGGTATTTGGGTTCTCGCCGTTTAGGTATTTTTGGTAGCGCGATGAATACTGGCAGTAGTTGATGTGTGCTTTATGTACCTTGCCAATCTTTTCTAACCCAAGTTGAATTTGCTTAAAGTTCGGTAGGAATTGAGATTTATACGCCTCAAACAGCACCACACCGTTTTTCTCAGCGACTTCGAACATGCGTGTTGCTTCATCAATATTTGATGCAACCGGCTTTTCACAGATAACATGCTTGCCGTGTTCCATCATGAAGATAGATTGCTCGCAATGCAGTGAGTTAGGGGAAGCGATGTACACGGCTTCTACAGTGTTGTCATTGGCCAATGCGTCGAGTGAGTCATACGTGGTTTCAACGTCAAATTCTTGGGCGAACTGTGCCGCGCTGTCTAGATTTCGAGAGTAAACCGCAGCAAGTTGCATCGATTGAGATTCGTGCGCAGCTTGAACAAACTTTTGTGTAATCCAATTGGTTCCAATTACAGCAAACTTAATCATATAGGTATCCAGTCGTTAGTCGTCGTTAGTATATTGATTCTGCAGAGATAGTAGCACTCAACGGCTGGCAATGTGCCTGAGATTTACGGAACAATTTCCCTAAACATAGTGCCTAATATTAATGTTCAGCCTTCACAGAGCGTCTGAGTTGACCAGTGTAACGGTGCACAACTAAGCCATTTTTGCTAAGGTGTTATTGAATTCAAACAAGGTGATGATATGCAAATCCGGACGGCCAAGGTAACTGATATTAACGCGATCTTAGCGCTCTCTGAGCAGATAAACCGTCAACATCATCTTGGTGCGCCTATGGTATTTGCACCAGCGTCACAAGGCTTGGCCGACAGTGAAGAGTATTGGTTAGGTTTGATGCTTGACCCACTTGGCGCTTTCTTGGTTGCAGTAGACGACAAGCAAGTCGTTGGCTTTTTAGCGGGTAAGGTAACGCAGAACAAAGGCGTCAGTTTTATTCAGCCGCACAAGGTGGCAAGGGTCAATACGATTGTGGTGAACGATCAGGTTCAGAGCAAAGGTGCTGGTCGAGCGTTAATGAAGTCTTTTAATCAATGGGCGCAGGCGAGAGGAGCGATAGAACTTAGGTTGGAGGTAATGGAGTTTAACCAACAAGCTCAGGGTTTCTATGAGTCGTTAGGAATGGAAACTCAGTCACGAACCATGTCCATGCGTTTTGAGGAGATCTAAAGGTGCGTCTGTTTCTGCCTTTATCACTGTGTTTACTGTTTGTGGCTTCGAACGCGAATGCTGAGCAAGTCGTGGTCGAGAAAATAGTCTCTGACGCGACCGCTATCGAAACCATCGTATTCGAGTCTGCACCGGCTCATTCTCAACGTGTCTCAACGTCTTCATCTAACTCAACCTCTTCCACGAGCTCAAACTCCGAGCATGTGATTATTGTGGATGATGTTCTTAACAGTAGCCCTGATGAAAAGGTAGCTCAGTTTTCTCAAGGGTCATCGAAACGTCCACCTCAAAGTTCCTCTCGACAGTTTTACAACGTACCGGATAGCGCATCTGAGATAGATTCGCTGTCGCAAGTGGTTACGTTAATTAAAGTCGATAAATCGAAACGTAGGATGTATCTGCTAAAAGGTGAAGAGGTGATTCAGGAGTTTCGTATTGCGCTAGGCAAACAACCGAAAGGGCATAAACGCTTTGAAGGGGACAACCGAACGCCGGAAGGGGAATACCAGCTCGATTATGTGATGGAAGAGTCGGACTTTTATCGCTCAGTACATATTAACTATCCGCAACCTTCGGATATGCAATGGGCAGAGCAAAATGATGTAGATCCTGGAGGAAACATCAAAATCCATGGCATCAAAAACGGCGAGCGTCGTTCGCCGAGCTTTATTCAAAGTTTTGATTGGACGGATGGCTGTATCGCGTTAACCAATCAAGATATGGATGAGTTTCTCCAACTTGTAAAAATGGGTACCCCTATCCATATCGAATGGTAGTCATTGGTACCCAGTTTTCTTAATCACTTTCCGCAGTCAATTAGCGCAATCAATTCGCGAAACCAATTCGTAAAAGCAACGTCCAAAATTAAACGCTAAAGCCGTTACAGTAAGACTCGACCTGCACTGAATATTGCAATCACAATCCGCAATGCAATGGTGACTGGCTTAAACTTCGCTCCACCAAATCTTTCGAACAGTTTAGAACCCACATAACCGCCAAACATGCTGCTTGGTAGAAGCGCGAGAGTCAGCCAAACTACATCGCGGTCGACTAACCCAGCGATAGATGCCGAAACAAACGCAGTGGAATCAGCCAATACAAAGAAGGCTATCAGGCCTGCTCTGGCAATGTGCGGACCGACTGGGCTTGCTAATGCATGAGTGCCAATTGGAGGCCCTGACATCGAAGCCGCGCCGTTCATTACACCCGCAAGGCTTCCTAGAATATAGGGAGTAAATCTAGGTTCGCTTTTGTACTGGAAACCTTTGTAGATCATAAGTGCAGACGCAAAAATGAAGGCACTGATGATCAAGATGATCGTGTCTTGGCTAACGGATTTAAGCAGAAGTAAGCCGACTGGTGTGAAGGCAAAACAAGGGATAAATACCTTTAAAACCCAGCGCCAGTTAACGTGTTTTCGAACTTTAGGCAGTAATTGAACATTGCCTAGGAGATCGATCAACATGAAGACAGGAACCAGTTCGATAACAGGCACGAATAACGCACTTAATGGCAATGCCACTAAGGTGAAACCGAAACCTGAGAAGCCACGAACAATAGCGGCGAAAATGAAGATTGCACCCAAAATTGGGAAGGTTGGACTAAAAATGAGATCCATAAATTAAGTAACCAATGAAGCTGTCTGTATAGAGCGAGCTAATGAAACCAAGTGAGTAGCGGAATGTACTCCTACTCACTTGTGTTTGCTACCTAATTTTAAGGTTTCCCGAGAGTTAATTTTAAAGTCTCTCGGGGTTGTTTTTGCGGTATTTGTTTGGTCAATTTATAGAGGTAAATTGATTCGGAAAATCAGTGAATACGGCATCTACTTTTGAGATGAATTTGAAGTGAGACGGATCGTTTACTGTGTAGCACCATGTTTGGATGTTTGCTTCACTGAGTGTATCAAGATCGCTCTGATTCACATGCTCGTAGTTCATGTGACAGCTGAACGCTTTAACCTCGTCAATCAACATCAAGTCGGCTTGAGTCAGTTGCTCTGTGATCAGACCTACGCGGTATCTCGGCAGGTGACGAGCCATTTCAGAAACGACTTGATGGCTGAAACTTGAAAGCAGCACTCTGTCGGTGTCTAGATTTGAACGAATCAACTCGGTATGCAGCAAATCAACGACATGAGGCGCTTGATGTCGCCTGTCGACTTTGATCTCTAAGTTCACGCTGAGATCATGCTGTTCAGCAAGCGCGAGCAACTCTTCCAACGTCAATATTCTTTCACCAGCGAACTGCTCAGACTTCCAACTGCCAAAATCGAGCTGACGCAGTTCTGCAAGGGTGTGTTCGTCGACACGACCCTTGCCATCGCTGCAGCGCTCAAGGGTGTGGTCGTGACAAACCACAAGTTGATCATCCTGAGTTGGCTGAATATCTACTTCAATCCATTTCAAGCCAAGTTTAGCGGCTTGTTCAATGCTTGCTTTGGTATTTTCTGGGTGAGTACCTGCTACACCCCGATGACCTACGATGATAGACGACATAATTAATCCTTTTTAAAGACGCACCGTAAAAACGCATTAAATATCAGTGTACTCGATTAAGCGAGAGCCGTCGTTATGCTTGTCGTCTCTTCGCGTGACTCTTGTGAAGTAAAGTTATTCGGCTGAATACGCTTCCCACGACTGTCAAAAATATGCAGGTTGGATTTATTAATGCTTAGCCCGAGAGGGACGGCTTGGCACAGCGTCGTTTCGGGTGTCACTGCAATAAAGGGTTGGTCGTTCACAAGGCCATGAACCAATTGATTCGGCCCCAATGGCTCAACCACACTGATACGCAGTTCGAGAGGCAAGGTGTTCATTTTTAATTCGGAACAAACCTCAGAGTGTTCAGGGCGAATGCCAAGCGTGATAGTCGCGTTCTTAACGTGCGCGTACTCTGGCAGGTACATTTGTTGATCACCGATTTCAAGATAGCCATCATCGAGCGTGGCAGTAAGGAAGTTCATCGCGGGGCTGCCAATAAAGCTTGCCACAAAGGTACTGGCAGGCTGGTGGTAGACTTCTCTTGGTGTGCCGACTTGTTCTATCTGACCTTTGTTGAGAACCACGATTCTATCTGCCAGTGTCATGGCTTCGACTTGGTCATGAGTCACGTAAACACTGGTTACGCCTAGCTCGCGTTGTAGCTTTTTGATTTCTAACCTCATGTGAGCGCGCAATGAGGCATCTAGGTTAGACAAAGGCTCGTCAAACAGGAACAGTTGAGGGTCGCGTACAATCGCTCGTCCCATAGCAACGCGCTGGCGCTGACCACCCGAAAGCTTGGCTGGCTTGCGATCTAGGTATTCTTCGATCTTTAGTGTCTTGGCGACTTTCTCAATCTTTTCTTCAATTACGTGTTGGCTGACACCTCGGTTCTTTAAACCATAAGCGAGGTTTTTGTATACCGTCATGTGAGGGTAGAGTGCGTAATTTTGAAAGACCATTGCGATATCTCGTTGAGCTGGCTTTTCGTTATCAACACGGCGGCCACTTAAGTGAATCTCTCCGCCAGAGATACTTTCCAGCCCCGCTATTGAACGTAGGATAGAAGACTTGCCGCAACCCGATGGGCCAACCAACACAAGAAATTCACCCTTTTCGATATCAAGCGAGACATCTTTCACTGCACGATGACCGTTCTCATAAGTCTTTACCAAGTTTTTGATGCCTAACATGGTAGGTGCTTTGTGCGTATGGTTGTGAGTGGCTTGGGTGTGCCCTAACGTTTGTTTTAACTTTGGCATCGGGGTGTCCTCTGTATTTTTGTGGATAGCTTGGTGAGAATGCAGGTGAGACATCTTGTACTCAGCGAGTGATTGAATGCGGTTATCGTTCATTTGATTTTTGTCGTTATTATTTTTCACTTTCTACTAGCCCTTTTACAAACCAACGTTGAAATACAACCACCACTAAAACGGGTGGCAACATAGCTAAAATCACCATGGCAAAAACATAGTCGTAGCGCGGTAAACTGGTTTCATTGATGTTGTTGAGTACTTGTTTGATGCCCATCACGATGGTGTTGTAGCCTTCGTCCGTGGTCATCATGATTGGCCACAGATATTGGTTCCAACCCACCACAAACATGATGATGAAGATTGCGGCAATCATGGTTTTAGACAGTGGCAATAAGATGTCGACAAAGAATCGAAATGGACCTGCGTTATCTAGCTGAGCGGCTTCTAACAATTCATCGGGGATGGTTTTGAAGAACTGCCTAAAAAAGAACGTCGCGGTGGCTGAGGCGATCAAAGGCAGAATTAAACCTGTGTAGCTATTAAGAAGCCCAAGCCCAGCGACAACCTCATAGGAAGGGATAATGCGCACTTCTAATGGCA
Organism: Vibrio sp. 10N.286.48.C11; assembly: GCF_041469805.1. Taxonomy (NCBI): domain Bacteria; kingdom Pseudomonadati; phylum Pseudomonadota; class Gammaproteobacteria; order Vibrionales; family Vibrionaceae; genus Vibrio; species Vibrio sp. 10N.286.48.C11. The sequence continues at coordinate 16,263 of NZ_JBFRLK010000002.1, forward strand.
GCAAAAGCGTCACGAAGATTAACCAGAACCAAGCTGTAGCATAAGGCAGTCTGAAGTAGACCAAAGCATACGCAGCCATCATCGAAATGATGATCTTACCGATCGCAAAACCTAGCCCCATGATCATCGAGTTGGCGATCATTTTGCTGGCGGTGACTTCGCCACTGAAGCCCATGCTTTTGTTCCAAGCTTCGCTATAAATGGCCGTAAAGTTATCGCCTGGTACCCATTGCAGGCCTTCGCTGACAATGGTGTTCGGGTTATGCGTCGAGCTGGCGAAGATTAGCCAGATAGGGACCAACATGAACAGCATCCCAGCAATTAGAATTAGGTGGTCATAGACCTTATTACTTTTCATAAATAACTCCTGTCGCGTTAAAACCTAGCTGTGGTGGGCTAGTAGTGAACACGCTTTTCTACAACGCGAAACTGGATAAATGTAAGAGTGAGTGCCAGTAGCAACAACACAACTGACTGCGCAGAGCTGCCGCCTAAATCTGCGCCAACAAAACCATCTCGATACACCTTGTACACCAACGACGTTGTGCCGCCCCCCGGGCCTCCATTGGTCATGGTGTCGATTACGCCAAAGGTTTCAAAGAACGAGTAGGTGAGGTTGATGACCAGTAGGAAAAATCCAGTTGGCGCGAGTAGTGGGAAAGTGATGGTCCAGAAACGTTTCGAGTCACTGATACAATCCAGCATCGCTGCTTCTTTTACGGCGTAAGAGATCGATTGAAGCCCAGCCAGAAAGTAGATGAAATTCACCGAAACCTGTTTCCAAACCGAAACCAAAATCAGAGCAAACGTGGCATCTAAAGGGTCGGTTTGGAAGCTAAAGTCCCAGCCTATAACCGCAAATATCTCGGTAAACACGCCAATGTGTGGGTTAAACAAGAAAGCACCGATTACGCCTGCAATCGCAGGAGCAACCGCGTAAACCCAAGTAAGAGTGACCTTGTAAGCGCCTTGTCCGTGAATGATGTTGTCGGCTTTAACCGCGAGCAGCAGCGCTAAGGCAAGCGATAAGAAAGAGACCACGATTGCGAACATTAATGTGAAGCCAATCGAGTTCAGATACTCGCTCGATTCGAATAGCATCTGATAGTTTTCGAACCACACGAAGATGGAAGAGGTGCCCCAAGGGTCTTCTAGCATGAAGGACAGGTAAACTGCCTTTGCCGCTGGGTAGATAAAGAAAACCGCAATGATGAGTATCTGAGGCGCCAAAAATAGGTAAGGCAGCGGAGAGTGAAAGAATTGCTGACGTCGTTCCACAGGGTAATCCCCAAAAATTAGTGACTGTTATCACTGTTAGTTACGGTGAGCACTAGCGCTATAGCAAAGGAATGCATCCAGTTGAGTTGTAGTTTTTGGAGCAAGAAATGGCGCTAGTGAAGAATCTCCTCACACCTTGCCATTACGTTTTTAATGACGCAGTGACAAATGGTGAGGAGCAATGAACGGCTTTGGTTTATTAAGCCTTTAGCTCAGTAATCTGCTTTGGTTAAAAAGCTAAATTAGTTCATCGTACGAGCGAAGCGTTTCAGCAGTTTGCTGCTCTCATCTTCGACTTTATCTAGGCTATTCTCGACGCTAGAGCGGTCAGCGAAGATATTGTCGAACTCACGATGCATCACTTCACGAATTTGAGGGTAGTAACCTAAGCGGTAGCCCTTAGTCCATTCGCCCGATTTTAGGCTTAGCTGCTTAACGCCCACTTCTGCATCTGGTTGTTCGTTGTAGTAGCCAGACTCTTTCGCTAGCTCATAGGCAGCCGTTGTTACAGGTACATAACCAGTGGTTTTGTGCCAGTAGACTTGAGTTTCAGGCTTAGTCAGGTAATCAAAGAACGCTGCGACACCTTTGTCTTGTTGTTGGTCATGGCCATTGAGTGCAAACAGAGCTGCGCCGCCAATGAAGGTTAAGCCTGCGTCTGGGTTAACCGATTTCCAGTATGGAAGGTATGTGGTGCCGAGTTCGAAAGGTACGCGGTTACGTAAGCCACCGAATGAGCCTGAAGAACCCATCCACATCGCCACTTCTTGGCGCTCGAAAGGGGTTTGGTTTGCATCCCAGTCGCTGCCGTAATACTTGTAGTAACCTAGATCTGACCACTCTTTCATCTTGCTAACGTGCATCATCATGTCTTTGGTGTTGAACATGATCTTAGTGGACAAGCCATCGTAGCCGTTGTTTTGATCTGCGACTGGCAGGTTGTGGCGAGACTTAAAGTTCTCGAACATGATCCACGGCGTCAGAGATTGAGAAAACGCGATGTGTCCTTCAGCCTTCAGTTTCTTAGCGACCACTTCTAGTTCTTCATAAGTTTTAGGCGCGTCTGCACCCACTTCCGCGAGAAGATCTTTGTTGTAGTAAAGAACCGGTGTCGAACTGTTGAAAGGCATACCAACCATCTTGCCTTGGTTGTCGGCATAGAAGTTACGAACGCCCGCTAGGTAGTCGTTTGAATTAAAGTTGTAACCCGACTCAACCAGAATATCCTGTACCTGTTTCGCGACGTCTTTCGCGTTCATGATGGTTGCTGCGCCTGCATCGAAGACTTGCAGAATATTGGGTGCTTCACCTGCTCGGTATGCCGCGATACCGGCTGTTAAGGTCTCTGTGTATGAACCTTTGTAGATTGGCGTGATCTCGTAATCATCTTGTGACGCATTAAAGTCAGTCGCAATTTTGTTTACTGTTTCTCCAAGCTGGCCGCCCATTGCGTGCCACCAAGTGACTTGAGTCGTTGCGAACGCTGGCATTGCCGCTGTCGCAGAAAGAACGCCTGCCAAAATTAGCTTATTCATCTTCGTTTCCTTTTGGATGAAATCGATGTCGAGGTATTGGATTAGAGTGTTAACGAGACGGTAGGGGTGTCGTTTGAAGCTATCTTGAACAGGGCGTATTTCACTTAAGTGGCTAAACCGTTTCACTGATATGAAAGATTCATTTCGATTTCATTTAGGAGAAAAGTTATTGATGGTTTTAATATTTATTGCGTGCGGTTTTTAAGAGGTATGTTGTTCAATACTCGCTCAATATTTGTTCCATAAAAAAGCCTCTCGAAGGAGAGGCTTTGAATAAGCTAGAGCTTGTTATAATCGGCTTTGTTCTAGTGTGCGATATCGAGTTGGTTGTCTTTCACGCCGTTAATACGGAACCAACCTGCAATACTGAATCGCTCTGTGTTTGTCGGCAGTACCTCGTGTGGGAACTGTTCAGATAAGAACACAAATAAGCGGCCTGACTTTGGTGGAATGGTCGCGATGTGGTTGTCTTTTAGGTCGTAAACCACAAGTTCACCAGCGTCTTCTTCTGTCCACTCATCATTCATATAGAACACAGTGGTCAGGCGGCGGTTTTCATTGCCCTTGAAACAGTCTAAGTGCTTCTGGTAGAAGTCGCCTTTTTCGTATTTAGCAAAGTGCGCTTCGTACTCGAACAGACCCAAAAAGAACGCTTGGTTTGCCGCTAAACGAATTTGTTCCATTTTGTCTAGGAACAGAGATGCTGGCTGACCCATATCGCGGCGCACCCATTGAATCTTGTCACTACGAATGGTCGACTCTCGCGTTACTTCATCGTTACGGCCAATCCTAGCCTTTTTCCAGTTCTCTGGAATGCAATCCCTCAATGCCACCACTTCTTCATGAGTTAAGAAGTCATCCCAAACAAAGTAGCCTTGGGTAGAAAGAGCATCGATTAGTTGGTTCATGTATAGCACTCAGACAATAAATTAGAGGCGCATATATAGTCCTAATAACTTAGGTCAACAAATCACGTATTTTGTCGTCACGATAAAAGAGCGGAAGAGCATGGTACTTTGATGTGATTTTATAGTTAACAAATTTGTTACAAATAAATGTGAGTTTGCTATGGTGTAGGTCTGACCAGTTGAATTATCACAAGGAGTGGGTTTGCAGCTGCATACCATCAAAGGCTATATCCAAGACATGTATCTCGTAGAGTACCCAGATAGGTTGCTGTTACTTGATGGTGCGTGCCGTGCGGATATTCCTCATCTTAGGGCTTTCATTGAAGATGAGCTTGGCCGTGAATTTAGCGACCTACATACTGTGGTTGTTACACACATGCATCCTGACCATGCAGGGGCAGCGCACGAGCTCAGAAAGCTCACGAGCTGTAACTTGGTGGCAGCAAACCGAGACAAAGATTGGTATCACGGCATCGATGGCATTTTGATGCACCTGACCGACTTAGCGCTTGCTAGGTGGATGGCGAATCGCTTAGGCAAGCCTAAAGCAAACCTATGGTATTCAAGAAAGTTAAAGCCGGACTACAAGCTGTCTGATGGGGATAGTATTCCAGGGTTTGATGATTGGTTGGTTCTTGAAACACCGGGCCATACCGACCGTGATCTCTCGGTCTATTGCCCATCACACAGCGTGGCTTATGTGGCCGATTTAATGGTCGAGGTTAAGAAGAAGCTGATTCCGCCGTTTCCTATCTTTCACCCTAATAAGTATCGAGCGTCTGTATCGCGCATTTATGACATGCAGCTCGATACCTTGCTGGTGGCGCATGGTGGGCAAGTCGATTTCAGTCAGAAGGCTTTTGAACACCTGTTGATGAGTGCCCCAAGAAGGCCTGTTACACATTGGCGAGTGACGAAAATCAAAACCAAGAAATTACTTTTATCGATTGGGCGATTTGGTTTTCAATCTCATGGTAAATCGAAGAAATAGATCAGAAGCTTGAATGCAAAGTCGTGTATTCAGAGCTGAAAGTAGAAATAGAAAAATAGATAGCAATAAGGCCAGTCATGAGACTGGCCTTATATCGTTGTGAGTAGCTTTAGTTATAACCTGTGGAGCGGTTACGATGACTCGGATTAGTGAGTCAGCAGGAATTCACCCGCAGGGTCAACAATCACTTTGTCACTCATGCCTTGACGTCCAAGCAACATCATGTAAGTCATGTCTTGACGGTTGCTTAGCGTGATATCGATCGGCCATTCCTGACCACCGATTCTTAGCATGGTTTCAATCACGCAACGGTGTTCAACTTCGCCGTTAGATGATTTAATTTTCTTACTTGTTTTCAGTTTCGCCTTGCAGCGCACCGTCTCTTCTAGGTGATAAACGTCTGGGTGAAGGTCGAACTCTACGAATTTCTCACCATTTGATTTAACACATAGTAGATTGTCTACGTGTAGAGAAGAGGTTTTAGCCCCTGTATCAACACGTGTATGTAGTCCAGTTATCCCTAACTCTGGTAAGCAAAGTGCTTCGGTATTCCCTATGATCATTTTATTGTTCATTTTCTTTCCAATCATGAGTTATCGGTATTCAATCAGCCCTTGCCACGAGTACGGTTAGCGTTTGGTTTTGCCTTCTTCTCGATGAATTCGAAAATCATGTCTGCTACATCTTTACCCGTTGCTTTCTCGATGCCTTCTAGGCCTGGAGAAGAGTTTACTTCCATTACTACTGGGCCGTTCTTAGATTGTAGGATATCTACACCACATAGGTTTAATCCCATGATTTTCGCTGCATTGATTGCTGTTGCGCGCTCTTCTTTGGTTAGTTTAACCAGCTGAGCAGTGCCGCCACGGTGCAGGTTAGAGCGGAATTCACCTTCACCAGCTTGACGCTTCATTGCAGCAATTACTTTGTTGCCAACAACAAAACAACGGATGTCTGCGCCATTTGCTTCTTCAATGAACTCTTGAACCAAGATGTTCGCTTTTAGGCCCATGAACGCTTCGATAACGCTTTCTGCTGCTTTGTTTGTTTCTGCTAGTACAACGCCGATACCTTGAGTGCCTTCAAGAAGCTTGATCACAAGTGGCGCGCCGCCTACGTTTTTGATCAGGTCTTGAATCTTGTCTGGGCGGCTAGCGAAACCTGTTTTTGGTAAGCCAATACCTTTACGAGACAACAGTTGTAGTGAGCGCAGTTTGTCGCGAGAGCGACTGATTGCTACTGACTCATTGATACAAAAAGTGCCCATCATTTCAAATTGGCGAACAACCGCAGTTCCGTAAAAGGTAATGGAAGCGCCAATACGTGGAATAACAGCATCGTATTGAGGTAGCTCTTCACCCATGTAGCGAATCTTCGGATTGTTACTCGCGATATCTATATCACAGTGCAACGTGTCGATAACATCGACCTGATGACCACGTGCTTCTCCAGCCTGCTTTAGACGAGCGGTAGAGTATAGATTTTCGTTGCGAGAAAGAATTGCGATACGCATGGCGTTTCCTTAGTTAATACCTGATTGGTAACTGCAAATAAATTAGTTGTTAGCTGAGCTTTCAGTTTTTTCTGAGGCTCCTTGCTTGCTTCGGGGCGAACCTTAAGGCTTTTCGTTCAACTAAGAAAACGAATTAAATTTGTCGAGTCGACAACGGAAATTTATCGATTGTGTGAGCTATTGGTACAGCAGGCTTGAGAGGGGAATTGGAATGGAAAAGCGAGTTGAGACCTAACTCATATTGGGGGTAGGAGCATATTAGGTTGTACCCAACTCGCGTTTACTCGGTGCTAAAAAGTGTACTAATAACGCCAGTTACATAGATCTATAAGTGTTCGTAGTGCTTCTCTTTCGAGCTTACTGCAGGTGCTTTTTAGCTTGTTAAGATAGTATTTTCTCATGGTCATTACTCTCTCTGGTTAGGCTTTATTTACAACCTATGGTTTGTTGCTGACCCGTTCATTATGGATAATTAAGAGGAACTAAAAAACAGATGTTATTTTTATTGGTTGTTCCTGTTTTGGTCGCATTACACTACTTTTTGATGAATGTGTTTTATAATGGGCTTAATTAGGAAGAGCTATCTTTAAAAGGTTCATTATTTGTCTGATCTAAAAATGATGCGTTACTACACGCGGCTAGAGTCGTTCGAGCCAAACATTTCTCATTCAGTCACCCTAGCCGAAGTAGCGGATATGCTGTTTACAAGCTTGCGTCACGCTCGAACCTTACTTGGTAAGATGCATCAAGCTGAATGGGTGGTGTGGGAGCCAAAAGTTGGCAGGAATCAACGCTCTAACTTAACACTGCGTTTTAGCAGTTCAGAGTTGGCGCAGCATGTTGCAAGTAAACTGATAGAGCAGGGCAAGTACGAAAAAGCACTTTCCATATTGGATAATGACCGCGCTGTGTTTGCTTCTTTACTGCAAGAAACTTCCGGCGCGACCATGCGTGAAGGGCTGCTGCACGTTCAATTAACCTATAAGCGTAAGTTTGAGGATTTGTTTCCGCACCATATACACCGCAGTAGCGAACGATTTTTGATAAGACAGGTTTTTAGCTGCCTAGTGACGTGTAATGGTAAAGGTGATTTAAAGCCTGAATTAGCTCACCATTGGGAATATGACACAGAGCAACTGGTTTGGACTTTCTATCTGCGCCCCGGTCTGACTTTTCATGATGGTCAGCCAGTAGATGCCAAGCAGCTGGTTGCTTTGTTTACTGCTCTACAAGCTCTGCCTTTCTATCAAGCTGAGTTAGATCATGTCGCTTCCATCTACAGTGAGCAGCCATTAAGGATCAGTTTTAAATTAACCCAAGCGGACACAGGTTTTGCGGGGTTGCTTGCTGGTGTTAAGTATTCGATTCAACCCGCCGAGCAAGTGATGCGTGAACCATTACCATTGAGCTCAATGTCTCATGCTGTGATCGGTACTGGCCCTTTCAGAGTGGTTGAAACCAATAGTGAGCGCATCAAGCTCTCGGCATTCGAACACTTTTACGGGTGTCGCTCTTTAACCGATGAAGTGACTATTTGGCAGTTTGAAGAGTCGATGACAGGTAGTGCTCGATTCGATGATAGCCAGATGCAGGTGTCACCTTATGAAGACTCCGCCTGTTTTCACCAATTAGGGAAAAGCGACACTGAGCTAGTCTCGGCTGAAACTGACGGGCTTCGTAGTCGAATCGAAGATGGTTGTTTGTTTGTTCTGTTCAATCAAAACTCAGCAGTGAATCCGTTAAGCGACGAGCAACGTAAGTACCTATCAGCCCTTGCAAACCCTCAGGCTATTTTGGCGCAACTGGAGCAAAACCAAGGATTATTCAGTGTCTCTTTGGCTCAGAACATATTGCCAAGTTGGCAGAAGCTGTATCGAACGCCTTCCAGAGAGAGCGAGTTGCCTAAGAAATTGAGCATTGCGGTATATAACTACTATGCCCTTTATCGGTGTGCCATTTCCGTGTCGGACATCCTTAAACGACATGGAGTGGAAGTTGAAGTGAACACCTATAGCTTTCGAGAGTTGGCGCTGCTTTCTCAGCGGGGCGATTTAAAAGAAGATTTGGTATTGTGTAACCTGAATCTCGATGATAATGCGCCATCTTCGCTGTTTTCGTGGTTGATGAATGACCCTGTATTGCATTCCGCGCTCGGAGAGATGAACAGTGATTGGCTTAAACAGCGCTTAGATCATCACAAAGCCTCAGTTGAACTGCCGAATTACTTGGCAGAGTTGGAGCCTGTTGCATCGACGTTGATTTCTGATTATTGGCTAGTGCCTATGTTCCATCACCTACAAACCGTGCGTTTTCAAGGCATTTTGAAAAACGTGGCCATTACCAACTGGGGATGGCCAGATTTCAAGAATGTATGGTCTGCTGATTAACCTTTCTTACTAGCTAAATAACTAAGTTAACTCGTTGCCAAAATTGGTTTTTCCAAAATCGACTTTGACACGCTTACGTCTAGATAAATTAAAAATTACACTCGGTGGTTTACTTTTTGGTTTTGGCATATAAACTAGTCGGTGTAGTTTATGTGTTGGGTCTATCCCAACGGTTAAAGAGATACCAATGAAAAAATATCTATTACCGATTTTAGGAGTACTTGCCGTGGTCGCTATCGTAAGCACAGGTTCACAATCAAACGACAATCTAGATAAGCTTCCAAAGAAGTTTGCTAACAGTGAGTTGGAATACAAATCGGGTATGTCTGATATTTTTTCAATCTTGAAAGCATACGTGACTGTGGAAAGAAACGAGCCAGTGCCACGTGCTGCATTGCCTTTGATTCCGATGACAGCCGAGCAATTGATCGAAGAGACAGAAGACGTTGCGTACCGCTTAGGTCACTCAAGTGTGATGATGAAGCTAGATGGCAAGCTAGTGATGACTGACCCTGTGTTCAGTGATCGAGCATCACCAGTGCAATGGATGGGGCCAAAGCGCTTTCACCCAACCCCAATCTCACTGCAAGATCTACCTGACATCGATGTGGTAGTGATCAGCCATGATCACTACGACCATTTAGACAAAGGTGCCGTGAAGGTATTAGCCGACAAAGTAGGGACGTTCTTAGTGCCATTAAGAGTGGGCGCACTGTTGGAAAAGTGGGGCGTGGATAAAGAGAAGATCATCGAATTGAACTGGTGGGAATCGGCAACGGCCTCAGACATTGAGTTCACGTTGACACCGACACAGCATTTCTCTGGTCGTGGCTTGCTTGATCGTGACCAAACACTGTGGGGCAGTTGGGTTATTAACGCTTCAGACAAGAAAGTCTTCTTTAGCGGTGATTCTGGTTACTTCAATGGCTTTAAAGAGATTGGCGACCGTTTTGGGCCGTTTGATTTAACCATGGTTGAAACGGGTGCGTATAACTCACTTTGGGCGGATATTCATATGTTCCCAGAACAGAGTGTTCAGGCACACATTGATCTGCAAGGTAAGGTGATGATGCCAATCCACAACAGTACCTTCGACCTTTCTATGCATGATTGGCAAGACCCAATGGAACAAGCACTGGCGATAAGCAAAGAGCGAGATGTACAAATGGTAAGCCCGGTGATGGGTGAACGTTTGGTGATCTCAGAGCCTGTACCTGTTCAGGCATGGTGGAAACTAGCATCGAATTAGAGCTGTCATCCAAATAGACATAGCTAAACCACTAAGCTGTACAACCCAACTTATACACGAAACGCCACCGATCTTACGATTCGGTGGCGTTTTTTCGTTTTATTTTTAAGATCAGCTTTCTAAGTTCTGCGCCATTTTCTTCGCAATTTTTCTGAATTGTTCTAACTCGTCTTCGGTCATGCCTTTGGTCATTCTCTTCAGCATGTCTCGATCGATATCCGAGACCTTACTCATGATCTCTTGACCCTTATCAGTCAGAACCAATAACTGGCTGCGCTTGTCTTCCGGGTTCGGAGACTTCTTCACAAGTTCCTGATTGATCAAGGCATTAATGAGCCGAGTGACCTGTGCTTTATCACGATCTAGGAAGTGTGCGATATCGATAGCGGTACATGGAGACTTCTTAGTAATGATCTTCATGACACGAATGTTCATAGGTGCGATCTCTGAGTCTAAGCTCTCAATCTGTTCGCTCATTTGACGTTTCAAAGAGTGCACTAGACGAAAGATTGATTCTAGCGATGTGTTATCAGACATAAACTATCCTTAGAAATATAGTTGACATTATCAACTACTGTATTTATAGTTGACATTATCAACTTAATTGTTCGTAAATTCAAGACAGGAAATAGATATGACGATTCAAGCAACTCTAACGCCAACTCTTCCTGAGCAAAAAGGCACACCGGTTTTATACAAAGTTTTGGTCATGATGAGCTTAATGCTGACGATTGGCGGCAGTTTAACGGCTGTGATGACTTACATGAATGTCGGATTCGGCGAGGAATTTATTGGCAACTGGCTTTCTTCGTTAGCCCTTGTTGTCGTGATCATGATGCCAATGGGCACGGTGATGATGGCTTTAGTCACCAAAGCCGTTGCTAGAGTGTTCACAACTTATAGCGAGAAAGTTCGCAACCTGATCGTAGGACTGATCATGGCATTCATAATGGAGTCCATGATGGCATTTGTAACAGCGGCAAATAACATTGGATTTTCGGATACATCGGCGTTTACCAGTGGATGGTTTAATGGATTTATTGCCGCACTTCCCATTGGCCTTGCGATCATGGTCGTGATGTCGATGACGGTTAAACCTAAGCTCGAACGATTCATGAAGAGCTAACCAAAACACTTTTTAAGCATTTTAGGAGGTCCACATGAAAGCATTCACAGGCAAACACAATAACTACCGTATCACTATCGAAGAAGTGAACATCAAAGAAGATCGTGAACTTCAAACCATGCAGTTTGAAATTGAAGACAGAGAAGATATGTTCGCGATTGTTGAGAAGATCAAACATGACAGCGGCTTAGACGAGCAATCAGCAGCGCGACTAGGAGTGAGCATTCGCTTGTTAGGCCCATTGATGATGCAAGATAGAAAACACCCTCTGTTTGTTGATTTCATGCCTCACTTCAGAAACTTCATGCAGAATTTGAAGAAGACGTTGAAAGGGCAGTAAAGCCTGAACATCAGTAATACATCGAAAAGTCAGTAATCAAATTACTGGCTTTTTTACATTTAAATCAAAATAGTTTCAGTTGTTTGCGTCTAGAATATGCGAAAATTGATGGCTGAATTTTCGGTGTAGCACCGTTGTTGAATTGTCTATTCAAGCTTTAAGAAATCCGATATTATACTGGTCATAAAACTAAAGGTGGTATTATATGACAAATGTATTTAAACAAGCAGCTGAAGAACTGTTGAGTCGTCGTGTTGCTGGCACCAAAGCACCAAGATTGGACGAACAGTACCGTCCGAATAACTTGGAAGATGCGCTAAAGATCCAATCTTCAATGATCGATTTGAAAAGCGATAAAGTCGGCGGTTGGAAGTGCTTACTTCCTCTGGCTGAAGACAAGTTTGTTGTTGCGCCAATCTTCTCGGGCAGCGTTCAACAAGGCGAAGTTTGTGAACTGTTTGCTGACAACGGCGTAGTACGCGTTGAGCCTGAAATCGCATTTACGCTTGCTAAGAGCCTGCCTGCAAGCCAAGAAGGCTACAGCGAAGAGCAAATCAACGAAGCGATTGGTTCTTGCCACATGGCACTTGAGTTAATGCAGTCTCGTTTTGCGGATGACAGCGGCGCTGAGTTCTATGAAAAGCTGGCCGATGGCCTAGTAAACCAAGGTCTATTTATTGGCTCTGAGATTGATCGCGAAAAAGCGTTCACTTCTGCAGAGATCAGTATTGAAGTGACTCAAGGCGAGCAAGTTCAAGCATTCGACGGTAAGCACCCGAATACACTGCCACCAAGCCCAATTTACTGGCTGATTAACTACATGACACGTCGTGGTGTTGATTTCCAAGCGGGTGAAGCCATTATCACGGGCTCTTACTGCGGTATCGTGGAAATGGAATTCGATAAACCAACGACCTTCCACTACGAAGGCATTGGTGAATACCAAGTAACGTTCAAGCAGAAACGCTAACTTCTAGCGGCGCACTATCTGTTATCGAAAGGCTGTTTACTGATGAGTAAATAGCCTTTTTTATTACGTGATGCTCAATAGGGTTCTTATTACTTTGCATTAAATTAGGCGTTTAGACGTCTAGACGTTGACAAGTTCTAAGTGTGACATTAGTCTGCTCACCTTCCTGTTCTATTGTGTTGTCGTTCCATGTCCAATTCAAAAAATTCTAACGCGGTAATTGCCCCTTCTGCAGTGGCGCTTATCCCTCTGATCGTTTTCCTTGCGCTGTTTATTGGCGTGGGTACATACCTGTCGCTACAAGGCGTCGATTTTGCTTTCTATCAACTTCCAGCTCCGATTGCGGCTCTGCCTGCTGTGATGTTAGCGTTGCTATTGAGCAAAGATAAATTGAACCGTGCGATTGAGCAGTTCTTAGGTGGCGTGGGTCACAAAGACATTATCGCAATGTGTATGATCTACCTATTGGCGGGTGCTTTTGCTGCTGTGGCTAAAGCTTCTGGTGGCGTGGACGCGACGGTAAACCTTGGTCTATCGGCTATCCCAACGAGCATGATCCTACCGGGCATCTTCCTTATTTCGGCGTTCATTGCGACAGCAATGGGCACCTCTATGGGTACTATCGCTGCGGTTGCTCCTGTTGCACTAGGCATTGCTGACTCAGCTGGTATGAGTATTCCTCTAACCGCTGGCGTAGTGCTAAGTGGCGCTATGTTTGGTGACAACCTTTCTATCATCTCAGATACCACGATTGCCGCGACTCGCTCGCAAGGCTGTGAGATGAGAGACAAGTTTAAAGAGAACATCCGTATAGCACTTCCTGCTGCACTTATCGCGATTGTTATCTTTGCTTTCAACAGCACAGCAACTCAAGTTCCTGAAACAGGCCCAATTGAATGGCTGAAAGTCCTTCCGTACATCACTATCCTAATCCTTGCGGTATCGGGCATGAATGTGTTCGTTGTGTTGACGATTGGTATCTTGCTAGCGGGTGGAGTGAGCCTAGGTTCTATTGAGAACTACGGTATGACGGATTACGCTCAAGATATCTACGCAGGCTTCGGCAACATGCAGGAGATCTTCTTACTGTCGATGCTGATTGGTGGTTTGAGTGAGCTAATGCGTCGCCAAGGTGGATTGGCGTTCCTGACTAGCTTGGTAAGTGGTGTGATTCGTGCGTTTGGCTCTTCACACTCTAAGCAAGCGAATGGCCGTGCGAGTGAGTTGGGTATTGCGGGCTTGGTATCAATGGTGAACCTATGTACTGCAAACAACACGGTAGCGATTATTGTGTCTGGTAGTGTGGCTCGCCAATTAGCTGAAGAAAATAACGTTTCTCCACGTCGCTCTGCCAGCTTATTGGATATCTTCTCTTGTGTGATTCAAGGCGTATTGCCTTACGGTGCACAGGTATTGCTATTAGGTTCGGTATTTAACTTATCGCCTTTGGATATCGTGGCTAATTCTTACTACTGTTTCGCGCTTGCAGTCGTTGCTGTGGTAGCTGTGTTTATTAAACACCCAGCACGTCAAGTGGCTCAAGCTTAGTAATAATTGACCAAACTGAGTGCTCACTGGCTCTGATAAGAAGGCTCCTTAATAGGAGCTTTTTTGTGCGTGAAACTCATGGCTTGAAAATTCAATGTACGTCTTCAAATACAAGAAAACCGCCTATGTAGACGGTTTCTAATTTCGTTATAGCGGTTTTCAAGTTTATTGTAGTGTGAATGACAATTAGGCTTGAGAGCTTTAATTCAGCTTATTAGTCACGAACTCTTTGTTTCTGACCATTAGCCACATCAGGCCGCCTAGCGTACCGATGGATAATTGGATAAAGCCTAGGTTTTCAATCAGTGACTCTGGGCGGATTGAAACTAATACCATGCCAAGCGAGCCACAAATCATGCTGAAGAACTGTATCAGTGCGACGGCAGAGCCCGTGTCATGATCTTGTTGATTCAACATCAAGTTGGTCCCCGGTACTCGCATGATGATCGCCATTAATGTCGCTGGTGCAGCGATGAACATGAAGAACCAAGGGGACAGGTCGCCAATGGTTAGGGTGAAGATTCCCGCAAGCGCTAATAAAGCAAAACATCCTGAGATGACCTTTTGAACCGGCATTCGGTAGGACAACTTCATGTAAATTGTTGGACCAAATGAGGCGCACAGTGCATTGAATGCGAACGCGTAACTAAACTGTTGTTCGGTCAATCCAAAGTGATCGATGTAGATATAAGAACCCGCTGCAAGAAAGCCCATTAATGCCATCGGTATGATAGAGAAAATGACCAGTAGCTTGAGGAACGAGCTGTTTTTCATGACCACGCCCATTCTTCCCCAGGAGCGGAACATTGAACCTTGGTATTTGGTTTCGAGCGTTTCTCGATAGCAGCAAGCTAATACTGACGCAAATGCACCAAAAATGGCGAGGGTGACGAACATCATTCGCCAAGACGCAATTTTCAGTAGAAAGGCACCAAATACAGGCGCAACCATTGGCGCGATGATCACCAGTGACATGATAGTCGCCATGATCTTTTCACGTTCTCGGCCATCATAAAGATCTTTGACAATGGCGGTAGCGATAACGGTGATAGCACTACCAGCAAAGGCTTGGAATACACGAGCACCAATTAACTGTTCGATGCTATTGGTCATCGCGCACAATATGCTCGCGACCATATAACCCGCTAATCCAATTAATAGGATCGGCTTACGACCGAATTTCTCGCTGAGCGGCCCCCAAAATAAAAGACCAATAGCGTAAGTAACGAAGTAGCTGCTCAGGGTTAGGTTGACCATTGATCGGTCAGTATTAAACACGTCGACCATCTGCGGAAGCGCAGGTAGGTAAAGGTCGATGGTCAATGGAGGGAAAGCACTTATTATGACGAGAAAAAATAGCATACCGGTCTTTCCCAGTACTGGTTGTGGTCTCTTCAAGGTGGCTCTCCGTTGTCCAAAATAGGTTTTTAATTGGTGTGATATTGCTATACAGAAGGCTAAGGCACGTCAGACAAGAAGGATAGAGTCGTTCAAGAATATGGTGAAAGTAACGATGAACTTATCTCTAATGAGTTCGAATCTACGAAGTCGGTCTGTGCACTGAATTGTATTACAAAACATTATTGCTTTTATAGCTAACGAGTTCAATCAGTTAGTAGCAGTGTAGCTTGTAATCGCCAGCGACACATTGTAATGATTATCGACTTGGCTTGTTATCTTTTCTTTGGGCGTTTTTCGACTAAACCGTTACGCTCTAAACCACGTCGAACGCTGCTGCATAGTTTACCAAAGCGGCGCAGTTCTTCGAAGTTAGGGCCTTGGCCAATGGAAATACTGTGCTCCCAATACATTAACTCGCTGTCGACCATCTCAAGTAGTTTCTTAGAGCAACCCGAGCAATTTCCTTTTGGACCACAGATAAACGTCTCTGACTCGTAAAGTGGGAGTTCGTTTTTAACTTCTTCAATTAAGTTAAGCATTGCCGAGTTTAAGTTTGGCTTTTTGGATGTAAGTGGCTTCAAGCTCGGTGCTTGAGTCGCAATTAATGGGGAAGTCAGTTTGTTAGGTTGTAAATTCAAAGCAGCTGATGACATATCAAAGGCCTCAAGGAGAGAAGAAGGTGGGCATGCTACTCTTCACAACAAAGTGAATCTTGATGTAGTGCAATAAGCGTGGATATATACCCAAAAGAGGTAGGAGCCACAAGCGGTTGTGACTCCTTATCAAAGCTCGGTACTAATGAGAGATTTTAGAATTCAGCGTCGAACTGGAATTCCATCCACTCTTTGGTGACTGGGTGGTGCAGCGCAAGTCTTTCTGCGTGTAAGTGCAATCGGTCGGCTTTATTGCCATATAGGCCATCACCCACGATAGGCATGTTAAGGCCTTCTTGGTGTGAACAGTGAACACGCAACTGGTGTGTACGCCCTGTTTTAGGATGCAGGTAAACCTTAGTGGTTTGCCCGTTTCGCTCAATCACTTCCCATTTGGTTTCTGCTGGCTTGCCGTGTTCGAAGCAGACAATTTGACGAGGGCGGTCATACAAATCACCACGTAATGGTAGTCGAACATAGCCTTCATTTTCTGTTAGAACGCCTTCAATCATTGCCACGTAACGCTTTTCGACTTCACGAGTAATGAACTGCTTCTGTAAGCTCTTGTTCGCACGTCGTGTGAGAGCGAAGATTAGAATGCCAGAGGTCGCCATGTCTAAGCGATGAATCACAAATGGGCCTTCAACATCGGGATGCATTTCTTGAACACGTGTGTAGGCGGAATCTTTGATGGTTTTACCCGGCACGGATAGAAAACCTGCTGGCTTGTGTACTACCACGATGTGCTCATCTTGGAACAGAATATCCAGCTCTTTGCCTTCTGCTGGGTTCTCTAGCAATGGGTTTGGATCGACTTCTAGGCCTTTCATCATATGGCCTAAAATCGGCACACATTTACTCTGACAAGAAGCGTAGTATTTCTTGTGCTTGCGGATTTCCGACTTTGGAGAGCGGCCCCACCAAAATTCAGCCAATGCCAGTGGCGTGTAACCATGTAAGTACGCGTATTGCAGCAATTTAGGCGCAGCGCATTCACCAGAGCCAGCTGGTGGTATCTTGTTTGGCGTGTTTTCAAAGATTTGGTTAAGGTCTTCAACGTTTCCTTCCGCATTTTGGAAAGCGTATTGTGAAAACAACTTGTGTTGAAGCTGATGAGAAATGTGTGCTCTTTGCTCTTTTAGCTCAGCCAGTTGAGTGTTGAACACATCAACTTTAGCTTGCAACACTTGCAGGGTCTGTTCCCAGTTAAGTTTTAGGTACTTCTGCTGGTTCTTGTCGGCAACACTGGCTTTGTTTAGCTCATTATTTAGCTGTTCGAAAGCTTGCTCATCAAGGTTTTCTTTACCTTGTTCACGTTGTTCTTTACGCGTTTTTCGGCCTTCAATAATCAATAGACGTTGAGCTTCAATCTCTTGCTCGGCTTGCGCTTTTTGCTGTGCCAGTTGCTCGCACAATTCAAGGTATTCAGTATTTGCTTGCAGCGCTTTAAACTCAGCGTTGACAGCCATCATGTCGGCTGTGTCTTGATGGAAAAAGCTGTCGCTGCTGAGCATGTCGAACACGGGCGGTACAAAGTGAGGCAGTAGGTTTTGGTCGGCGATTTTCCCTGAAAAAGCAGAGAAGTACCCCAATTCACCTTCAGGGCTTTTCACCAATAACACACCAAACATTTTGCCGCGACCAGCGTCAGAATCCAGTCCGAAGTCATGCTGCCAGTCGGTTTGAGTTTCTAGATATTGTTGAAGCTGATGAGAAGCGATTTCACACAGTGGGTGCGGTTCGTAGTAGAACGGGAATGTGAAACGCTCAGGCAACGAATATGACTCGATCGGCTGTTGAAAACGAGTGAAGCAATGCTCAGGTGTGTGGCTGTTTTCTGAGTCGTGCGTTGGTTTTGATGAGTGCATAGTCGTATTAATACTTATATCGTGGTGATAAATGGTTGTGAGTCTACTGTGTATGTTTAGAGACGTTAAACACAGTACAAGGCGGCGATTCTACTCTTTATCGAAAAGCGCCTCAAATAAGAAATGGTTCTATTACAGGATAGCTAAGCGAGATGGTTAACACTGAACCCATGAGTTATGGCTTGAACGCCATTAATTGATGAGTAACTTCTCGTTTTTAATCATAGAAGACAATTTAACAAACCAAGGGTGGTAGCCTTGCCGCCCTCTTATTAAAACTAAGGTAACGTTATGATTCCACTCAATACTTCGATTGTTTCCGGTGTCGCTATTTCAGAGAGCGACGGACAAATGAAAATGCTATTAATGAAGCGTGTTAAAGGTGAGTTTTGGTGTCACGTCGCAGGCTCGATTGAAGCGGGTGAAACAGGCTGGCAGGCTATCGTGCGCGAGTTTGAAGAAGAGACCCAAATTAAAGTGGAAGCTTTGTATAACGCGCAGTTTCTGGAGCAGTTTTATGAGGCGCACGTGAATGTGATTCAGCTAATCCCTGTGTTTGCGGTGCTATGCCCACCCAACCAAGCGATTGAACTGAATGACGAACACACCGAGTACCGCTGGTGTAATTTAGAAGAAGCAAAAGCGTTAGCGCCGTTCCCCAACCAACATGCCGTCTACGATCATATTTGGTCGTATTTTGTCGATAAGCCAGTCAATCCGCTTTATCGAGTGAAATTGAACTAATACTGGCTGTTTAAGATCTAGGACTTACCAAGGTAAGGGGCTAAAAAGGTGCTCACTTGCGCTTGGCATAACCCCACATCTACCTTCACACCGTGCGATTCAAGGATCGCAACACCACGACCATTATTGCGAGGGTCTGGGTCTAGCATCGCCACGACTACGTGTTTTACACCTGCTTTAACCAATGTATTGGCGCAAGCGGGAGTTCTGCCAACAAAAGAGCATGGCTCTAAAGTTACGTAAGCGGTAACCCCCTCCATTGTTCCGTCCGTTTTGTCGTTATAACTATTCAGTGCTTCAACCTCGGCGTGGTTTCCGCCGACTTTTTGCGTGTACCCAACAGACACCACCTTATCGTTCTTCACCAAAACGCAGCCTACTGGCGGGTTTGGTTGGCAATCAGGTAAGGCTTGGCGCGAAGCTTCGAGTGCTTGCAGCATGTATTGTTGGTTCATGGTCGTTACTCAGTATGACGAGAGAGCGTAGCAGCTAGTCGCCACGCGTGGTTGATGAGTTGGTTAATTACTAACTTAATAAGCTAATAAGTGGGGCATGTTCGATCTGATTGGACTTTTAGTCAATGGTTTTAGCGTTTGAATTCGACTGCTAGTTAACTGTGACTCATCGTTAACTTGGGCCACTGGGTTAGCCAACCTTTGGATTGCACTCTTTGATCAAAGATATCTCGGCTACGCTTTGGATTGGGTGTGATTTGCAAATCAAACAAACTCTCTAAGCCAAAGGCAGAAATACACTCGATGTTTCCATGGAGGCTTTGTTTCACGGCGACGGCGGTTTCTTTCTCTGGCCAATAACTCATCGCATCCAATGAGCCTTGGTAAGGTTCATCCCCATTTCTAGTGTGCATGTAGGCTTGATTGCGAACTTGCCAATTCAGTTCGGGGAACCGTTGTTTAAGCTGAGCCTCGTATCTAAGATCCGATTCGTAAGAGGTATCAATGGGATCAAAGTAGATCACATCAATATCATTGAATGGAGTCGGGGAGGCATAACCATGCTGGTGATCCCAAACGAGGTTTCTCACAAAGCCCGCAGCGACATAACACTGCGGCAAATCCAACTGAGCGACACAGTCTAAAACCTTCATTCGTAAGGGATCTTGTTTGATCAACGTGACGATGCGTTTGGCTAGCGGATGTATCATTATGATGTCGGAACATCAGTGACTTGGTAATGACGTGTCACGTTCTGGGAGATTTCACCCCATTCAGAGGCTTTTACTCGCTGTTGGTGCATTTCGAATGCTTCTCGGCTAGTGAATTCTTCATACACTTCAAAGCGATTAGGTTGAAGCGTGCTTTGACTGACTCGAAACACAATACAACCAGGTTCTTCTAGTGTCAGTTCTTTGTGCACAACCAAGGCATGTGTCACTGCTTCTAGGTCGTTGTCTGGCACTAGAATATGCCCTTGCAGAATTACTTTACTCATAATTACGTCCATTTAATTACGTCTATTTAATTTGGTCCATTACGGCTTTTTTCTATCAAAAGCTCTATCCGTTACAAACATAATCCCATTTTGATGTTGTAACGTATAGGCTAATGTGGCGATTATTAGTTCACATTGAATGTATTTTTTAGTTACACCGTAACTTTAAAGGTGATGTAATCAACAAATGATAAGACACTGGAACTAAATCAGCGTTGGTCCGGTCTATTAAATTAGTATCATTGAACTGTATTGATACTGAAATGAATTTGTCATCTGAGAGAACTAACCTTAATTTTGAACAGCGGCTCATAGGATTGAATTGAGCCATAGTTGATATCTAGGTCATACTTTGATGTAAATGGTACTAAAAACTCTATATATTTTGTGATTTGTATCATTGAACTGGGCATCAAACACCGTTAGATTCGAATGGTTGGCAATAAAAATAGCTCATGAAGAGCAGTTAAAGAAAAGGAAATATCCCTTATGAAAAAAATGAGAAGAGCACAGCTTCATCGCGTTCGTATCCAATACTGGAAAGACACGTCAAAAGAAGCATCAAAGAAATAAGCTTTAATCGTAGAGCTTTAAAAGCTGAAAAGCTTAATCAAATGTAAAACGCAACAAACTGATTTCATTAGCACTCTCAAGGACCTTCATCTGGTCGGCGACTAACGAAATCATCCCCAAAGAGCTGGCAGGCATTAACAACAATGCAATTCAATGTCAGCTCATTAATACCTCCTCTAAGTTTATCTTCGTTTGTTAAACCTGTTACCCCAAACTAAAGCTTGTTCCTTGTTCCTTGTTCCTTGTTCCTTGTTCCTTGTTATCGCATCCCTGTACTCGTTAACGTCTTGATAATAAAAAAGCTCCCGATTTCTCAGAAGCTTTGATTTAGATTTTGATATCTGATGTGACTGCCCGATAAAGGCTCGTGCTTAGGATAGACTCTAACGTTGGAACAGCGTCTTTAAGCTCACATCGTCCGTTCTATTTAGCTTTAGGCTCAGTAGATAGCCACCAACACCGATCAGTGCGTAAATACCTAAAGATAAAATCGGCGCTTCTGCAATCGCACTTAATGGGTTGCTTGCTATGAGTACATTCATTGGTAATGACGCGATGAGAGATAGGAAGTCATTGATGCCATAGAACCCAAACACTGCGACAGAGAGGAACTTAATCGCATAGCTTGAGATGAAAATGACAAGCAATGGAGAGTTTACCAGCTGCGAAATCGCTAGAGTGACGGTTGCCAGTGGCAATAAAACCAGTGCAACTAACATCATTCGTCCAAAAAACACGACCCAGTTGCTCAGCACATAAAACAGAGATTGTTGTTCAACCAATAGCGCCAGTTGTTGTTCACTTGAGACGTTCAATATCCAGAATAGAAAATCTGCGAACAGTACTAACAATGCACAGATAGCCGGAATCACCACTAAACCGAAGCCGAGTTTCACACCGTGAGTCATTGCGTTAGATACCGGCATACTTCTCCAAAACATCGAACTGCCTTCTTGGCGCTCTTTACGCAGCGTTTTAGGGATGTAAAGCGTTGATAGGATCAGTGAAATAAGGCCCGCGCCAAAGTAGATCACTGAGTTGAGGTCTTGTGCGAACTCTCTGTGGATGTCGCTCACGTCACCGTTCACTTGCATTTCGAAGAAAAACTCATGCTGCGCTGCGCCATTGAAGAACAGACTAACGAACAGTAAGAAACCACATAACGCGACAAACAGAGGCAATCGAGTGTTAATTTTGTGCTCGATGAGTTCTTTTTCTAGCATGTAAAAACTTGGATGCATTATGCCTTCTCCGTCTGTGTTGCAAGGAATAGATCTGCGAGACCAACGTTATAGATGTTACCCAGTGATTCAACTTGCGCTTTGTATTGACCTTCCAATAACCACTTAGTAGTGCCTAGCCCTGATTGCGAGGTCAGTGGGTTGAGTTTCTGTATCTCGCTTGAATGGTTATTTGCGACTTCGATAATGAAATAGTCATTTTCGATGTCTTCCATGCTCTTTTGCAGCACACAATGGCCTTGTTTTAAAATCAGAACATCCGTTAATAAATGTTCAATCTCTGAAACCTCATGGCTTGCAATGATCATGGCGCGTTCGCCGTCGTGGAACCACTCAAGTAGATGGCGATAAAAAGTATCGCGGTACAGTAAATCTAGGCCAAGTGTAGGCTCATCTAAGATCAACACTTGGGTGTCAGTCGCGATGATGATCGCAAGGTGAAGTTGTACCTTCATTCCCTTAGAAAGCTGCTTGATAGTCGAAGAGAGCTTGATGTTGGTGCTGCTTAGCGTCTGTTCTGCTTTTTGCTTGTTGAAGCTAGGGTGTACACCTTGGGTGTATCTAAGCAGTTGCTTAACGGTCATCCACTCGGGTAACACGTTAACATCTGAGATGTACGACAAGTGCAGCATGAGTTCTGCATGCTGGTGGATAGGGTGGTAGCCATTAACCTCTATCTCACCTTGATAGCTGTGTCCACCAAGCAGTGATTTGATCAGTGTCGATTTCCCTGCGCCATTATGGCCCAGCAATCCAAGCACTTGCCCCGGTTTTAACTCAAAGTTGATGTTCTCGACACCCACTTGATTTGAATAGGTTTTGGTTACGTTTTTCACGGAAAGTAACGTACTCATGACTTGTCCTTTATATGTTGTGCTAGCTGTTTCACGAGTTCTTCGACACTCATATCAATGATGCTTAGCGTCTCAGCGATGGCTGGGATCTGTGTGTTGATGAATGATTGGTGTGCGGACTCTTTCAATTTTTGAAGTGCCCCTTCGGCCACATACATGCCTTGGCCGCGTTTTTTCTCTACCAAGCCTTCATCCACCAGTAACTGGTAGCTTTTCATGACAGTAAGGTGGTTGATCTTGAGATCGGCGGCAACCGCACGCACAGAGGGCAATGCTTGTAGCTCTAGCCAAACACCCTGAAGAATTTGGTCACTGATCTTGGCGGCAAGCTGCCTAAAGATCGGCTGGTCGTCTTTCCATTCGGTCATAATTAAAACTGCATGGTGATATACATGTGTATAACACTAACCTATTTATTCGAGTTGGCAAGGATTTTATGAAAGTGCATCGGGTATTTTTATGTTTAGATAAAGCACGTTTGGTGGGGAGGGCACTTGAAGCCTACATCCTTGTGGGCTCTCAAGCAGCTGTATAAGCGATGATTATTTGAATAGGGAATGGTTGCTGATCAAGATTTCTATTAGGCTGGGCCTATTGCTCCTTTGAGTCATTAGGCCGGCTATACAGGTAACCTTGATGTAAGTTGTAGCCTAACTGACACAAGATATATTGCTGCCTACGCGTCTCGACACCTTCATAAATCATTGTGATATTTGATAGGCGTCCAATCTCCGAGATATTGAGCAATACACCCTGATGATGCTCTCCTGACTCGATATCCTTAACAAAGCAACGATCCAGTTTTAGATAGGCCGGAGAGATAACATTGATGATTTCGATGTTGTTATTGCCCGTACCAAAGTCATCCAGAGCGATAGTGATACCAAGCTTTTTGATATCCTTAATGTTATCGATAACCTCACACCCATAGCCAATGTTCGAATATTCAGTAATCTCTACGACAAACTCATTCGCTTCCATCGCGGCTAAATGCTCTCTGAGCCTTGCGAAGTTCGACCCTACCAAAGCACTCGGACACACGTTGACACCATAGATCTCATGGCTGTTGTTTAACTTCGCTTTTCTGACTGTCTCGATGAGTAAAATAGTATGAAAGGTGAGTAAATTGGTGCGTCTCATGGTGTTGATGAAGCTTAAAACGCCAACGTTACGCACACGCGATAGCAACTCGTAATAGAGGACGCTGTTATCTTCGGTGTTGATGATCGGTTCTTCTTCAAAGGAGATGTGTTTCCAACGAAACAGGTAGATCACAAAGCCCAGAATATAGGAGCGATAAAGCAGGGTGGCGAGTATCAGAGAAAGCGCAATCCACAGCGCAACAATGTCGTCACTGTAGAAGGTGATGGTTGCACCCGTTGGTAGGGAGGTTTGATAGATCGATTTACTCTCTTCGCCAAGGTTTAAGATGTAGTTACCATTCTTCTGGATGGAGATAGAATCGACTAACAGAGGCAATAGCGAGTTGTTGTATCGAGCTTCGATAGAGCGCTTAGATATTCGAGCAACCATCTCAATGTCGTGCTCGGTATCTATGAAGCGGGAATAGGCAAAGTCAGCACTATCGTAGAAGTCGTCTACTTGATTGAGCTCTATCATCTTAGAACGTGTTTTCGAGATATAGCAGGAGCCATAAGGTGTGGTCATGACGACAGAGTCAAGGTTGAGCGAGTGCCTTAGCGAGTGCACAGCCCCGTGGCTATCGCAACCGTAGTCCATGACTTCTGCTGCAATGTGTTTGGTGTTCTCACTGTATTCATTCGCAATCTTCGTCGTATAAAGGATTTGGAAAAAGTAGACAACGAATAGGAAAAAGGAAGAGATGGTGAACACGGCTATCAGAGCCTTGATCAGTTCTCGATGATAGGTGTTGAACATCAGTTTCAACATCTCGAACTGGCTGGGCTTGAACTGGTTGATGTCATACTTTGGTGCGATACGGTTGGTTGAGCTTTTATCGAGATCGATAAAGTAACCTACCTTATAAAGGTTAGAGATAAGTTCGCTATTATTATCTACCTTCGCTTTTTTGCATAAGCTTCGATATTTCTTTCTTATAGAAGCAATAATGTTTTTTAACGCGTATAAGCTAAACTCTTCGTCAAAGTGTAATTTAAAAGATTCTTCAACATCTCGTGCAGATTGAGGGTTTGATATTGACGAGTGTTCAATAAGATATTTGAAAACAAAACTCTCTTTACTATTAAGAGTTTCCTCTGATATCTTATTACTGTCTCTTTTTATGTATATTTTTTCTTCATTGTAGATCAGTTGCAAGCTCTCATTATTGTTATTTATATTGAAAGAACAGTGCATAGCTCAACTCCTAAGCGATAGTTATTATATTTGTGTGATGGATATGTGATGGCTGGGATTTTCATTCAACACAAGAGTTCGATCTAAATAATATAACCAAAATGTCACCATTTTATCTCAAGATGTTGATACTAATCGCAGAATTTGGGCTTTAATGAAAGGTTATGGAGATGTTCACCCAAAAGTTGAATTTATAAATGAAAGCCAATGATTTACAAGGGGTAAGGGGGATTTATCCATTTGTTTTGGTATTTATCCATTTCACAGCTTCTACGCGGTAGGTTTAGCGACTGGATTTAGAGGTTTCTAATGTAGCTTCTGATGGTATTCATTC
The DNA here is from genome assembly GCF_041469805.1 of Vibrio sp. 10N.286.48.C11. Classification (NCBI taxonomy): domain Bacteria; kingdom Pseudomonadati; phylum Pseudomonadota; class Gammaproteobacteria; order Vibrionales; family Vibrionaceae; genus Vibrio; species Vibrio sp. 10N.286.48.C11. The sequence continues at coordinate 41,565 of NZ_JBFRLK010000002.1, forward strand.
GGTTTATCGATGTGTGAGATTTATCAGAATTTTTCATGATAAAATTAAATTATGTCATTTTATGTGATATTAATATAATTTATGTGGCGTATTGTTTTGGTGATTTAATTAAAGTAATCAATGATAGAATTAATTATATTTGTTGAATGATTGACTTTAATTTATT
>NZ_JBFRLK010000002.1:42218-50565 GCF_041469805.1 Vibrio sp. 10N.286.48.C11
ATTGACTTTAATTTATTCTGTTACGAAATTTAAATAATTAAACTTTAAGGTGGGATATTTAAAATAGGGAAAGGATGATTTTTATCATGATGTGTTGATTAAAGAATTTTAATGGAATTATTATTGACATATGTATCAAATATGTGTCTATGTAAATATTAATCGGCTAGTGATGAAAATAAGATATGAATGAGGTTGGTGTTATACCATGAGCACTGCCTAAAAGTATAAGCAGCAACAAGTTAGATCAATTAGTGTTATTTTTGAGCAAATGTTAGCGTAACCACATGATATTCAAAGATCTGTTGCGGTGGCTTTGTGTTAACTATGGAAGCGTGCAATCGTTGAGTATTTAACATGCACCATCAAGCACCACGATCTGTGGTTCTTTTTCTGGCTGATAAAGCACCTGACAAAAGTCTCCTTCTGGCGAATAGGTGTAGTTTTCGGTGTCGAAAGAGATGGCGGCTACTCTTTCTGCATTGCTGCCAGAGTCTACTTCTTTGTTGATGACATGAAGCTCTGTTGCGTCGATATTGAGCAGTCTTCTTAGTGAGTCAACATAGGCGATTGGGTAACCATGACAAACGTAGTAGGTCTCAATCTCCGTCTTTTCAACATAGTTGCACTCATCCTCAACGCCAGCAATCGCTGACTTCGCGTAGATCATATCGATACCCGTGCGAAGGTTACCAGCCACATCATGTATTTTACTCGCCCGAGCACTTCCTTGAACGTCTAAGAACTTGACCATAGCTGTCGCCGAAACGATCGCTAAAATTAATACAGAGATGATGAGTTCTAAAAGAGTGAAGCCGTTTTGTCTGTTCATGGTTACCGATTATTTGCTCTGCTAAAGGGACGGAATGAGGGTAATCTAAATACCAAAGTCATTACAGTTAGTGGGTATAATGGTTTGGTGTTTTATTGTGTGAATTTCTAAGTAATTTTCTTTATAAACAATAGCTTAATTATTTCCTCTTACTGTTAAACGCTATGTAAGCATACGTAAGCGTACACACCCACAGCAGCCGATTGTTTAGGAAGCATTCAAACGACTTAATTTATTGATAAATAAGTCTTTAATTGTAGGATTGTCGACCATTCAAAAACTGACTTTCGACTTCATTTGAGGGAATTGGTTTACTAAATAAAAATCCCTGAAGATACTGGTATCCACAATCGATTAAGAACGCTTTTTGCGTTTCGGTTTCGACACCTTCAGCAACCACTTTTAGCCCCAATTTTTCACAGATAGCATGGGTGGCTTGGACAATCGCTTTGCTCCCTTTGTGTGAACCGTGGACGAAGCTTTTATCGAGTTTCACGGTGCTAATCGGTAAGTCATGCAACATCGACAGTGACGAGTAGCCTGTGCCAAAGTCATCAAGGTGAAGCTCTACGCCCAATTTAGAAATATCGCTTAACGCTTGCCTGACTTCACCATGCTTGAAGATCATGGAAGATTCGGTGATCTCAAGGGCGATGCTTTGAGGTTGGATATTGTAGAAGTTCAACATTGCTAATAGCTGCTCGGCAAAGGTCGCGTGCATCTGAATACTCGAAATATTGATACTCATCATCAACTCACTATCAAACTCACGTTGCCATATCGATAGCTGTTTGAGTGCAGAGTTCAGAACCCATTTCCCGAGCGGTACAATCTGCCCCGTCTCCTCCGCTAAGCTAATAAACTCATCAGGGCCTATGTTACCTAGCTCTTTGTCTGACCATCGAAGCAAGGCTTCAAACCCTTTCACCTTGTCGCTGTTGGTGTTCATGATCGGTTGGTAGTGAAGGTTGAGATCGTCGTTTTCTATGGCGCGTGCCAGTCGATGGCGGATCTCTACTTTGCGATGCAGGGTTTGTGCTAAGTCTGGGGTAAACGTTTGGAAGCGGTTTCGACCATTCGCTTTTGCAAGATGCATCGCCATACCCGCTTGCTTTAGCAATGTTTCTTGGTCAACCGCGTTATCAGGGAAATGCGCGGTACCTATGCTGCAACCGACAGATAAACTGCCGATGCCTCTGATATGGAAACTTCGGTTTAAGGCATCAATGATGCGAGAGCAAAGTAGTGGGATATTTTGATTTCGGCAGGTGTGGGCAATCACAATGAATTCGTCGCCACCAAATCGCCCTATCATGCATTTCTCATCAACCAACTGTTTAAGGCGTTCACCAACCCGTTTGAGTAGTTGGTCTCCGACAGTGTGCCCATAAGTGTCATTAACTAATTTGAAGCCATCAAGGTCGACAAACATCAATTCAAACGGTGAGCGATAGGCAATGCTGGTTTCTAGAAGGTTGCTGATCCCACGGCGATTATAAAGCTCCGTTAAACAGTCGTGTTCTGCGTTGTATCTGGCTTTTATCAGCTTCTCTTTTTGCTTTGTTGTACAGGTTAGGTTTAGCAGCAGTTCGCTTTTATCAAAGAGCCACTTTCCTTGCACATCAAAATGGTGTGCTCTGAAGGAGGAAACCTTGATAAACCAAGGCGCACCGGTTGTTGGTTCTCTATTCTGTAAACGTGTATGTACAAAAGTGATTACTATGTTTTGCGTACGGTAAATGTAGGGCTCTGATTCCAATATTGATGATCTATGACCAGTATATATACTGCCTTCGCTTTTAATAAATACTGGTGATAGGAATGTCGAAAACCAAAGTGCTCATTGTTGAAGATGACCAAGAGATAGCTCGTCTAACGACGCTTTACCTCGAAGCTGAAGGTTACAATGTTAGCGTTGTTCATGAAGGGAACTTGGCACTTGAAGCGATCCGTAGTATTGAACCTGATTTAGTGCTGTTGGACTTGATGCTTCCAGGGATGAGCGGCGCGCAAATTTGCCGTCAAGCCCGTGAGTTTTACAATGGAATGATTTTAGTGCTAACGGCTTCCGCCGATGAAATGAGCGAGGTCAGCTTGTTTAAATTTGGTGCGGACGATTACGTTGCCAAACCGATTCGTGGCCATGCCTTGTTAGCGCGAATTGAAGCGTTATTGCGTCGAGCGACTCCCGTAAAAACTGCGCAAGAAACTACGGCTGAAAAACAGTGCGATATTGTAATCAACAGCTCTGCTCAAAGTGCCACGCTCTACGGCCAAAACCTCAAGCTTACTTCTGCTGAATTTGAAATCTTAAACCTTCTCGTTAATAACATCTGTCAGGTCGTGACTCGAGACCAGTGCTGTCAGTTATTTAGAGGGATAGATTACGCGTTCAACGACCGCTCGATTGATATGCGCGTGTCTGGGTTACGCCGAAAGCTGCGCATTCACGCAAAAGACAAACAGTTGATTCGTACGGTTCGCAACAAGGGGTACATGCTGGTTGCGTAAGTTCATTGCTACGAAGCTTCGCTCGGTTTCGATGTTTGCTCGCTTATACCTTGGGATTGTGACTGGGATGTCGGCAACGATATTTTTGTTCTTGAACCTTGGTGAGGGGCACATGCGACGCACCGAGATCGAAACCTTCCTCAATGATGGCATCTACTTTGCGGAGCAGTATGTTCGTCAACACAATCAAGAAAACTCACTCTATAAAGAGCTCGATAGAACAGGCTACCAACAATTTTATATCTTCAATTTACACCTGTTGGAGAATTGGTCGGGCGAGGCGCCTTGCCAACAATGTGAGTTATACACAACCTTAAACGGTGTGCCGATATATCTAAGTGATGACAACCTCTATTCGACCGTGTTTCAGCTACCAAACTCTAAATTCAGTTTTGGGTTCAGTGAGGTAGGGGACTTTTTCTCTCCTGACATTGAATGGTACGAAGACTCAGAACGACACTTTTTGTTAGGGCTGTTGTTGGCTGTGATTGTGGCGATTGGAGCAAGTGTTTACTTACCTGTGAGGCGTTTTCAAGAAAGAATAGAGTTGCTCGTCGAGAAGCAGAAACAGTTTGGTAAGGGCAAGCTTAGTACTCGATCTGACATGGACGACATCCATCCTGTTTCTGATTTGGCCAGCAGTTTTAACTTCATGGCTGAAGAGATCGAAAGCAAAGTAAAACAAAGTCATATTTTCGCTCAAGCTATCCCACACGAAGTACGAACTCCGCTAAGTCGTATTCAACTGGCGACCGATATCCTAAGAAGGGGAGCCCCCGATAATCATCAGGTTCTTTTCGATGACATTGATACCTACATTGAGGATATCAACGAGCTCACGTCAGAAATCATCATGCTGTCGAAGTTGAATGTCATGGATAACTCTTTCTTTGAGCTCGTTAAAGTGACCTCCGATCTTCGTGAGTATTGCCTAGACCGAATTCGTTACTCGAAACTAGACAATGCCACCTTTGAATCTAAGGTACAGCTAGAGTGCAAGATTAAGCGTGATTGCTCAATGGCACGCTTGGTGTTCGATAACGTTCTCAAGAATGCGGGTAATTACACACAAGACAAAGTGTGGATGACGCTGGATGAGAACTCAGAAAACTGGCTGGTGGTGATTGAAGACAATGGTTCTGGAATACCAGAGAATAGGCGTGATGAGGTATTCCTTCCGTTCTCTCGACTAGACTCAAGCAGAACGTCGACCAACGGTGGATTGGGGTTGGGCCTCGCGATTGCTCTATCGGCGGCTAAAAAACTTTCTTGGGATATCAAAATCGACGACAGCAACTATGGTGGCGCCAAGTTCAGTATCGTGATTCCTAAGATCGCATAAGCTGCAGCTTCAAGAGCTCTTCAGGCTCGTCAAATAACAAAGCCACCGACTAATACCGTGGCTTTGTTATATTCCGATTTACAAGCGAGTGACTTCTTAGTTACTACTGCCTAGAGCCTAGAGCCTAGAGCCTAGAGCCTAGAGCCTAGAGCCTAGAGCTTAGAGCTTAGAGCGATGAAGTCCATAAATAGCGTGGTCTACGATGCGGCCATTCAAGTTCTCGTTACGAGTTATAATACCTTCTAACGTGAAATGTAAGCGCTCACAAACCTTGCGGCTGCTTTGGTTACCGGTTGCGGCTGATATCTCTACCTTTTCCATATCTAACTCATTGAAAGCAACATCAATCAGCTTCTGGACAACGCGCGTCACAATCCCCTTTCCTTGGTATGTCTCAGATAACCAATAACCTATGGTCACCTTTTGCTTATCATGATCAATGGTATTGAAACTGCAGTTACCGACGACCTTGTCTTGATACACGATTGCACAAGTCACGCTTTTACCTTCGGCATAATCGTGTAGCGAGCGTTGGATGAAGATCCTAAAGTCTTGCTCGGTTTTACAATGTGGCGGCCACACGAGCCATTGACTTAGGTACTCATTCTGGCTTTGTGAGATTTCCGCGTAGTGAGAAGCGAAGCTCTCTTCAACCAATGCGATGGAGAGTTCGTTGTCGATAACCGTTTTAAACATGTCTTTCCTTTTCTTATGGCTGCTTATTTAAGCGAATCTTAGTCGGCAGGCTATAATGTCGCATGATTTTTAATATGCAACTATTTGTAGCACGGATTTTTCGTGATACGTTGGTTCTATCACGAAACTCATTAAACCTTACAATAGTTGTGTATATAATCATTAGCTATGCATTAGTATTAGCGGCCTAAATATATAAAAAATATAAAAATGCTAGGCTTAAATAATGAATCAACATTGCCAGGACGTGACCGTGGACTTAAGGAAGGCTCTATTCGGTATTGCTAAGGCGCTTGATAACGTCGGTTTCGAAAGTAAAAATCATGGACAGAGAGTGGGCTATATCGCGTATCGATGTGCTCTGAGTGTGGGGTGGGAAGAAGAGCAAGCGCAGCTCGCGTTTTCGTTAGGCTTGATTCACGACTGTGGTGTCTCGCAAATTGATGAACAGCTCAGTTTAACGTCTGGGTTTGTACCTGACTCAAGCTATCACCATTGTCAAAAGGGCTACCAAATCTTAAAAGAGTGCCCAGTTCTTTCTATATTTGCTAAGCCGGTTCTTTATCACCATACTCCGTGGTCTGAGCTAAGGGCTATTCATATCAGCGAGTTAGAAAGAGAACTAGCTGCCATCGTGATGCTTGCCGATAGAGTCGATTATCTATACGGCATAACCTCTTCTGATCGTTATGGAAACCTAACACCAGATGGCAAAGCGAGCATCATTGAACGTTTGACTGAACAAGCGGATGAGATGTTCGAAACCAACCTTGTGCAACACATGTGCGAGTTGGTTGATTTGGATGACTTCTGGTTTTCTATGGAGATTCCATACATCGAGAACATGAGGTATAACTTTGAACCTGTGCCATTTTTCTCCCAGCAAATGTCGCTGGATGAGACGGTGGCCTTTGCCGAGTTTATCGCCAATGTTGTTGATACCAAAAGTTCGTTTACCTTTAAGCACTCTTTAAAGGTTGGGCAGCTTTCAGAATACCTCGCCAAACAGCTGGGTTATTCCTACACCACTCAGCGCAAACTCTATCTGGCTGGGTTAGTCCATGATATCGGTAAACTGCAAACCCCTAATGACATTCTGCATAAGCCGGATTTACTCACTGAAGAAGAGTATTGCTGTATTAAACGCCATGCAACGGACACTCGATTCGCATTGCAGGAGTTGTTCAGTTCACCTCAGGTTTGTCAGTGGGCATCTAATCATCATGAAAGGTTAGATGGTTCGGGTTACCCAATGGGAAAAACGGCGGAAGAGTTGGATCAACCCAGTCGAATTGTTGCTGTGGTGGATGTGTTTCAAGCGCTAACTCAGTCTCGACCTTATCGTGGAGGCATGACGTTAGAAGAGACTCTCGCTATTTTGAGGGACCACGTTGATAACTTTAAGTTGGATCGAGAAGTGTTTGAGTGCCTTAATAAACACGCGCAATATTGCTTTGAATTATCGACAGACAAACGAATGTACGCGTTTTAACGCCACTGAATGCTTTCGAGGTGTGACGCCTAAACTCATACTCGGTCGAAATGACTAAACACCAGAAACAGAAAAGCGATAGCCGAGGCTATCGCTTTTTTTAATGGGGGCTTATCAGGATTTTTAGATCGAGATTAGTATCGCTTTAAGATCTCGATGATCGCTTGCTCAGTTTCCGCTGCGATGATGGCATCAATGTCATTATCATTTTGGAACAACTCTGATAGCGCCATAATCGTATGGATGTGGCTATCTGAGTCCATCGCCGCCAGAGTAATCGAAAGGTAAACGTCACCGTTGTCTTCTGACTCTAAATCAACACCCTTTTTGAATACCGTTACTTGCAGTGATGCTTCGTTCACACCATCTTCAGGGCGAGCATGAGGCATCGCAATCTTTGGTGCTAGAACATAGTACGCGCCAATATCCTTGTGTTTTTGCTTGATAGCTTCAACATAGTTTGCTTCGATTTTGTTGCTCGCTAGCAGTGTTGAACAGGTCACATCTATCGCAGCATCAACCGTTAGGTTCTCTTCAGAGTTGATGATAACGCCTTGGTTACCAATTAAATCGAATAAGCTCATGAAACAATCCACCCTAGGATAAGACCAACAACGCCGAAGTCGAAGTCAGCAAACGTTGTCGCTTCAAGACCAAGGCCACCCAGTACTGGAAGCAGTAGCATTGGTAGGAAAGAGATACACAGACCTTGCGTGAATGAACCGAGAATTGCACCGCGTAGACCGCCTGTCGCATTACCGTAAACGCCTGCTGCACCACCTACGAAGAAGTGTGGAACGACGCCAGCTACAATGATTGTCCAGCCAAGCGCGCCTTGAACTGCCATTGCTAGTAGGCCAGCAGCGAAAGAACAAAGGAAACCGATAAGTACCGCGTTTGGTGCTACAGGGAATACCATAGGGCAGTCTAGAGCAGGTTTTGCGCCCGGTACTAGCTTGTCAGAGATACCTTTGAATGCAGGAACGATTTCAGCAATCAGCATCTTCACACCTTGCAGTACGATGTAAACACCACCGGCAAACACAAGAGATTGCATGAAGGTGAATACTACCCAGTTTTGACCGCCTGATACTGTTTCAACAAAGTCACCGCCAGCAACAATTGAGGCAAACATAAAGAAGATAGCCATTGTTGTTGCTACAGCAACTGGCGTATCACGCAGGAACATTAGGCTTTTAGGTACGTTGATGTCTTCTGTTGATTTTGAAGTGTCACCAAACTTGCTACCAATGTAACCCGATACTAAGTATGAGAACGTTGAGAAGTGACCCATCGCCAACTGATCAGTACCCATCACTTTCTCTGTGTATTTTTGAGCAAGTGCAGGCATGATAACCATCAGTGAACCCACAATGATCGAGCCGATTGCAACGAGAGCAGTGCCTTCGATGTTAGCTGTAGACAGGATTACCGCTACCAGCATAGACATGAACATCAGGGCAAGATTACGAAG
>NZ_JBFRLK010000003.1:0-136602 GCF_041469805.1 Vibrio sp. 10N.286.48.C11
TTAACTGATCGGCATTAGAGCCTAGTGCTCGGTTTTTTTATGCTTTGAGTATTGATCAAGCCTTGATCATCGTTCCATAATGTACGGCTGACAAAGCGTTCTCTGGTCGCGATTTATCGCTGAACTTCATTATATTGTTCGTCTTATCCCGACATGAATCTGATTTAAGTACTCCCTGAGTATCATCGGGGTGATCGCCAAGCGTATTTAGTGTACAAAGAAAGAAAATATCAGCCAAAGGCTTTGACCCTGCTTATTGATGCATTGATTGAGAGTGTTCGATCTTTTCATAGCGATGGTTTGGTCAAATAAAAGGAGAAAGAAATGAAAGTAAGTTTTATCGGGCTAGGCGTTATGGGTTTCCCAATGGCAGGCCATCTAGTCAAAGCCGGTTTTGAAGTAACGGTATTTAACCGCACTCACAGCAAAGCGCTAGGCTGGGCTGATAAACACCAAGGTAAAGCGGCTGAATCTGTGGCTGAGTGTGTAGCGGAAGCTGACGTGGTATTGGTTTGTGTGGGTAACGATGACGACGTACGCAGCATGACAACCAGCGAAACAGGCGTATTGGCAGCGATGAAGCCAAACGCGATTCTTGTCGATCACACTACAACGTCTGCAGTTCTGTCTGAAGAGCTTGAAGTGGCAGCGAAGCAAGCCGGTATTCGCTTTATGGATGCACCTGTATCTGGTGGCCAAGCGGGCGCAGAAAATGGCGTGCTAACCATCATGTGTGGTGGCGAACAAGCGCTTTTTAACGACCTTCAACCTGTGTTCGAAGCTTACGGTAAGTCGTCAGTTCTTATGGGTAAAGTCGGCCAAGGCCAACGCGCGAAAATGGTTAACCAGATCTGCATTGCAGGAGTGTTGAATGGCTTATCTGAAGGCTTAGTGCTTGCTGAAAAATCAGGTTTGGATATCCCAACTCTGGTTGATTGCCTTAAAAACGGCGCTGCTGGCTCATGGCAGATGGAAAACCGTGCTACCACAATGGCACAAGACAAGTTCGATTTTGGCTTTGCAATTGATTGGATGATCAAAGACTTAGGTTTCTGTCTAGATGAAGCTGAGCGCCAAGGCATCCAGCTTCCACTGACTGAAAAGACCAACAACGCCTACAAGGCACTGTCTGCCGAAGGACAAGGCCGCATGGATACATCAGTATTGATGAAAGCCGTGGTTGAAGAGACAAAGAAGTAGAAAGATCGAAGTAATAGGAACTTCGTTTAGATAACTAAAAATAGCCGCGGATTAGCGGCTATTTTTTTGGTTTGAGCTCTGCCGAGTGCGTTAATCCAAAATAAATCCCCTCCTAGCCTCCCCTTGATTCATATGTAGATCCCTTGCTGATCGTGGAGAGGGGAGGAATAGAACATCGATCGTTAAAAGTGTCGATGTATGTTCAGTGCTAAAGAAAGTTCTCCCCCTCTGCTAAAGATCTAGAGATATTGATGAACCCAGATTGAGGGGGAGTTAGAGGGGGAGGTAACTATGGCTAATTATGCGAATAGTGTTCGTCTAGTTCCTATAAGGTTGAGACCCCACTCACGCCCCAACTCAACCATTCACTCCTCATTATTACCATTCGTCGCATTGGTAAAACTGCACGACAAATTCTAGTTAACCTTTCAACGTCAACATTTGAAAGGGATTAGAAATCATGACTACTTCACACTCATTTAATTCAGGCTCTACAACTTCTGTGCTTAAGCGTTCATTGCTGATTGCTCTTGTTTCGTTTGCACCGTCGTTAGCTTTAGCGAACCCGAGTTCAGACGTGCTCGATATCTACAACCAAGCGGCGCAAGGCAATGAAGACTTGGTTGAGGTGGCTTATGAACGCCTTAATGACACGCTGCAACAAGACGGCGCTACGCCACTGACTTTAGTTTATTTAGGAAGCACAGAAACCCTGATGGGGCGTGATGCGTTCTTACCTTGGAACAAGATGAAGTATGTGGAGAGAGGCTTATCAACCATTGATAAATCACTGGTGCTGCTGAAAGACGAAGACCAACCAATTCATGAACAACCCCGTGTTCAAGGGCTGCCAGATTCTTACCTAACTCGCGCAATGGCCGCCGTTACTTACACCTCTCTGCCAGACATGTTTAATCATTTCGATCGTGGTTATGACCTGTTCCTCTCGCTATTGGCTGAAGATGCTTTCCAGCAACAGCATTTCGCTGTGACATCGTGGATTTACCGTTATGCGATTGAGGCATCGATTCGTGCTGAAGACCTAACGCAAGCACAAGCGTGGCTAGAGCAAATGGAAACGGCCGATGCCGACAACATCGAAACGATGACTGCGAAGGCCCTAATAGCGAAAGCGAAATAAAGGGCATGGAAGCTAAACAGTTGGTTAGTAATCAGAGGAAAACGGGATGATTGAATTTAAAGATATCGGCAAAGCATATGTCACAGGCGGTCAACGTGTTGATGCATTAAACGGGGTCGATGGCCATATCCAGCGCGGTGAAATGGTGGCGTTGTGTGGCCCGTCGGGTTCTGGAAAAAGCACACTTTTGAATATTCTTGGTTTGTTGGATATGAGCTATCGAGGACAGATCAATATTGATGGCCAACCGTATCCGACAGAGCAAATCGCCGCTGCACGCTTTCGCCGTCAGTCGTTGGGTTTTGTATTTCAGCGCTTCAATCTGGTTCCAGTGATGACGGCACTTGAGAACGTGGCCTACCCATTGATGTTGAACCAATGTTCGAAACAAGAACAGCAGACCAGAGCACAAGACATGTTAGAACGTGTTGGGCTGGGAGATTACATCCATCACCGACCAGACAATCTTTCAGGTGGCCAGCAACAACGTGTCGCGATAGCCAGAGCGCTGATCCACAACCCAAGCTTAGTGATTGCTGATGAGCCGACTGCAAGCCTAGACAGTCACACCGCCAACCTTGTGATCGACATTATGAAAGAGCTCGGCCATGAAATGGGCACCACCTTTATTGTCGCAACGCATGACCCAAGAATGGCGCAGCGTTGTGACCGAGTCATTGAACTTATCGATGGTCAACTGGCACTACAAGCCACAGCAATGGAGGCAATCTCATGGGCAAGTTAACACAAAGAATGAGCACTTTTTTGCTTCCTACCTCGGTGCGTTTGGCGTGGCTTAATTTATTGAGAAACGCTCGCCGTAGTCTGCTTTCGGTATTGATCATCGCAATTGCCGTATTTGCGCTGACCTCGGCTGGAGGTTGTGGGCTTTATACCTATGAATCTCTGCGTGAATCGACCGCGCGCGATACTGGTCATCTTACTTTGAGTACGCCGGGATATTTTGAGCAAGATGAAGACATGCCGCTGAGCAATGGTCTAGACAATGTTCAAGCCCTAACCAAGAGCATTATTGGCGACAGCGACGTGCGTGGTGTGCAGCCTAGGGTCTATTTTAGCGGCTTGGTTTCTAACGGCAGCAAGTCGACCATCTTTATGGGAACGGGTGTTAATGAGCGTGAGTTAGACATGAAAGGTCCATTCCTTGATGTGCGCAGTGGTCAAACTCTCTCAGATGTGAAATCTCCCAGATACGACAGCCAAGAGCCACAAGTGATGCTGGGAACTGACTTGGCTCGTAACCTCAAAGTTGTAGTTGGCGACTGGGTAACACTGCTCGCGACCACCAGTGACGGTGCTTTGAATGCCTTTGATTTTAAGGTGCAGGGCATCTACTCGACTGGGGTACCTGAGTTGGATAAGCGCCAGCTGTATGTACACATCACCACCGCGCAAGAGCTTTTGGCCTCAGACAAAGTCAGCACCCTATCGGTGTTCCTATTTGAAACAAGTAAGACCTCGACCGTTCAACAGCGTATCCAAACTGCTTTAGATCGAAATAGCGCTAGCCAAAGCGATCAAGGCACAGAGATCGAGATCACCCCGTGGCAAGATCGCGCGTTTTTCTACACCAAGGTGAAAGATCTTTACGACCGTATCTTCGGCATCATGGGCGCGGTGATGGCATTGGTAGTGTTTGTGTCGTTGTTTAACACCATGACCATGTCGGTGACCGAGCGTACTCGTGAAATTGGCACCTTGTCGGCACTAGGCAGTTACCCGTCTGAAATCGTCGCAGGTTTCTTAAAAGAGGCGGGCTTACTGGCGGTAATTGGCAGTGCGATAGGCGCACTAGTGAGCGGTTTAGTGTCGGTGTTATTGCTGGTGATTGATGTGCAAATGCCACCACCTCCGGGAAGAACCGAAGGTTACCCACTCAATATTTACTTCTCATTGGAATTGGTTGGTTACGCCACCTTGGGTGTACTGACGATCTGTTTGCTAGCCGCTTATTTCTCTGCTCGCAAAGGCGTAAATAAGCCAATCACGGAGGCGCTGGTTTATGTATAAATTTACTCGTTCACTCACTATTTTAGGTTCTGCGTTGGCTCTAGCATCGGCACCAAGCTGGGCTATCGATTCACAGCAAGTTACTGAGATGATTGCTAAGGCAGACAGCTACCGTTTGAACAGCGAACAGGCATCAAAAGTGGTATCTCTGGTCGCGCTATATCAAGACGAGCAACTAGACAAAACCCGCGAATACAACGTCTACACAAGACCAAACCGAGAGTCGCTGGTCGTGTTCAAGTCGGCGGTCGAGGCGGGTCAAAAGATGCTGATGATAGAGGACAACTATTGGTTACTGATGCCGAAATCGCGCCGACCTATCCGAATCACACCAATGCAGAAACTCTTGGGTGAAGCTTCGGTAGGGGACATTTCGACGCTCACTTGGAGCGAAGATTACCAAGGTAAGTGGGTTGCCGAGCAACAGGTTGAGAGGTCGACTGGCGAGACACTCGATACTTATCATCTAAAGCTAACGGCGAAAACCAAGGGGGCGAGTTACCAGTCGATTGATCTGTGGTTAACAGCAGACCGTGCATTCCCAGTTAAAGCGGATCTGTATCTGCGTTCTGGAAAACTGGCGAAACAAGCTTGGTTTACTGAAGGCGTGCGTGATGGATTACCAACAGTGGTGTCGATGACCTTGCTCGATAAGATTCAGCCGAGTAAGAAAACCGTGATTGAGTACCGCGAGGTGAGTGAACAAGCCTTGGCTGACAAATACTACAACCCTGCTTACTTATCGCGTAACAGCGTGTCTGGGCTGTAGGTGAGCGTCATGAAAGCTTCCAATTGCCGATTCCACATAAAGCCTTCAATCGCTACTTTGCTTGCTTTGTCTTGTGTGAGTAACACGATTCAAGCGGACGACCTGAGCTTGGCGTGGGATTGGCAACTCAGTGCAGAAGTGATTGAATCGAGAGAGTCACCATTTAGCCCTTTAGCGTCTGATAATCGTCAGTCTTTAAATGGCTTGCTGGATCTAGAGGTTGGATATAACAATTGGCTTGGTCTGTTCGCAGTTAAAGCCAACGATATTTTGAGCAACGATCCACAGGGGAATGAGGCGAGCTTTGAATCGGAATTCATTGTGCGCGAGCTGTTTTGGCAAGGTGGTGTTGAACTGTCTAATTCAGCGTTCGGTGACCACTATCTTGATGTCACGCTTGGCAAGGTTCGTTTGGATTGGGGCGTGGGCTATGGCTATCGACCGTTAGACATCATCAAACCTTATCGACAAAACCCAGTGGGCATTGTCGCAGAAGAGGGCGCAGGTGTTGCCTCGGCGTCACTGTTCGATATGACGGGCGAATGGACACTGCTTTACAGCGATTCGTCATGGACTTCCCAAGACGTAAATGAATTCGAAAAGCAGAATCAGCAACAAGGCTTTGGGATACGTCGTTACAATCTGGTTGGCGACCACGAATATCAATGGATCGCTTATTACGACGATGTACGCCACGGCTTGCTTGGAGCGAGCTTGGTGTCGGTATTAAATCTCGCGTGGGAGTTTCACGGTTCGATGGTTTATCAGCGACAAAGTTTGGGTTACAGCCAGCCTAACTCACTGCATAAACCGGTTTATCTAGAAGAGCAGGGCGAGGCTTACCAAGCCTTACTCGGACTGATATGGGTCAACGAGACGGGCCACAATGTGGTACTGGAATACTGGTTTGATAGCCGCGCTTGGAGTGACTCTGAGTGGCAAAGCGCTTTAGAGAATGCGGAATCTTTGTCTCTTAATCCCATGACAATATCGTTGGCGGGCTCTTACGCTCAAGGCTATCAACACGCCAATTTGGTTCAACACAACCTCATGTTTCACTGGTCTTTGGACTCGACACATGGCTGGCTTGAAGATATCACGCCAACATTTGATGTCATGCTGTCTCCACAAGACGGTGGCTTTATTGCTACGCAGTGGCTCAATTATCAGGCTTTCGATAATGGCGATTCATCGTTGGAATTGGAACTTGCTGCACGCTTTCTAGGCGGTAAAAGTGATTCTGCTTACGCCAACTTACCGGATAGTCATATGATTCTTTTAAATATCAAAGGACGATTTTAATGGACACTTCTTCAAACAGTCGCTTTTCATGGATTAAAAGCTTCGCGTTCACTACGCTATTTTGCGTTCTTATTGCAATTACAACCAATACGATTTGGGGAGGCGGGTTTACGCTTAACTTGGCCATCAGCTTCGGCTTTGGCTACAGCGCAGTTGGCTCTTCGTTTGTGTTGGTTGAACTATTCAAAAGGAAATCAAAGGCATTTGATGTAGGGGTATCAATGGTGATTGCAATGACCCTTGGTACCTTGAATGCACACTATTGGTTGAACGGCTTTTTCGGCTCTAACCTTTCCGATCTTAAGTCTGTGATTCTGCTTGGTGTGATCTTTTGTTCCGTTTGTTATTACTATTTCTACACAAGAGAGCAGCAGCTACGTGCCGATAATGAATTAGAGGTGGCGAAGCGTCGCCAATCTGATCAAGAAAAGGTCGTTGTACTTAGCCAGTTAAAACAGCTGCAAAGCCAAATTGAGCCGCACTTCCTGTTCAACACGCTTGCGACCATCAATGTATTGATTGAGAGTGACAGCGCGAAAGCCAAGTTGATGCTCGAAAAACTGACTGACTTATTGCGTGTAACTCTGAAAAACAGCCGCACTGAACAATCGACCATCGCACAAGAGGTCGACTTGTTAGACGCTTATCTTAATATCCAAAAGATACGCTTGGGTGAGCGCTTAACGTTCTCGATTGAAACACACGAGATTAGCGATTTGCAGGTGATTCCACCGTTCTTGATTCAACCTTTGGTCGAGAATGCACTCACGCACGGCATCGAGCCCAAAGCCGCTGGTGGCCAAGTGAATATTCGTATTACTCAACAAGCACAGCAGCTAAAAATTGAAGTGGCTGATAATGGCGCTGGGTTGAAAACGCCTTCTGCGAATACGGGTCACGGTGTTGGGTTAAGCAATATTCGTCAAAGAATCGAAACCCTGTATGGTGATAAGGCGAGCCTAACGATTACTGAACACGCTGAAGGCGGGGTAGTCTCGACGATCTTGTTACCGTTGACTGAGGCAGCCGCCTAGAATTACAGATCAGAAAACACCGAACAGTGACGCAAAATAGACGATTTACAGTGTGAATTTAAAGGACTAACCATGAACAACCCAACAGTACAGCCGAGCGTAACGGCGATAATCGCAGACGATGAAGCACTGTTAAGGCACCACTTAGACAAGAGCCTTGCTGAGGTTTGGCCGGAGTTAGAAATCGTCAGTAAAGCACAAAACGGTTTGGAGGCGATGCAGAGTATTCAGCAGCTTAAGCCCGACGTGGCTTTTCTCGATATTCGTATGCCGGAACTGGATGGTATCTCTCTGGCGAAACAACTCAACAAGTTAGATTCACCGCCATTGATTGTGTTTATCACGGCTTATGACGAATACGCGGTCAAAGCTTTTGATCACAATGCGATGGACTACCTGCTTAAGCCAATCAATGAAGAGCGTTTACTGGCCACATGTCAGAAAGTGCAAGCGCGTCTGTCGAGCAATCAAACACAAACAGGTACCACGCCAGAACAGCCCGATATCACGGCGTTAATGGCTCAGCTTCAACAACTATCCCAGTCGACGTCACAGCAAACGCAGCCTCCTTATCTATCGGAGAAAAAGTATCTCACATGGCTCAAAGCCAGTGTAGGGGAAGACATTCACCTAATCGCCGTCGATGATGTCGCTTACTTCAAAGCAGAAGACAAGTACGTGTCTATATTTAAGAAGGGTCAAGGGGGATCGCTAGAGGAGTATATTCTTCGCGTGTCACTAAAAGAGTTGATAGCGCAACTCAATCCTGATGAGTTTTGGCAAATCCACCGTTCAGTGGTAGTGAAAGTTTCCGCCATTGATAAGGTGAAGAAAGGGCTCTCAGGTCAGATGTCGGCGTATGTGTCAGGGGAAAAGCTACCGATCAGCCGTGCCTCGCAAGCGTTGTTTAAGGGTATGTAGAGAACTGGCTGAAATTTATGTAGCTTATTGATTTTAAATAGATGTAGTTAGCGAGTCTAAAATCGATTTAATAGGCTCTTATCTAAATGCCTATTTAAATGAGCACAGCGATCTTACATAACGATTGGTGATTTATAAAATAAAGATCCAGATCACAAAGATACTCATCAGGTTCAATATTAAATAATAATCGTTAGCTCAATCTGTATATTGTCGATGAATGACATTAAGAGGTTGTTATGAAAACATATTATTTAGCGATGGCTCTATGCCTCACCTTAGTTGGCTGTAGCTCAACATCAAAAACTACCGAAACGCCAATCCAGCCGGATCCGGCATGGACTTCAGGCCAACTAGAAAATGGCCTTACTTATCATGTTTATCCAGATCATGAAGAATCCGTATCTGTTCGTTTAGTCGTGCACGCCGGTTCGATTCAAGAGACTTCTCAACAAGAAGGCTACGCGCACTTCTTGGAACACATGGCATTCAATGGCAGTAAAAACTTCTCTCAGAACGATGTGATTCGTCTATTCGAAGACGCAGGCGCTAGCTTTGGTGCTGATATTAATGCCTACACCTCTTATGAAGAGACGGTCTACCAGTTAGATTTGCCAGATAACATCCAATTGCAGTCTGCTTTGACGTGGATGCGTGACATTGGTGATGGCCTGGATCTATCAAGTTCAGAAGTCGAAAAAGAAAAAGGCGTGGTTCTTGGTGAGTTCCGTATGGCTCGCCTCGATGATAAGTCATTCGGAGATATATATTATGATTACTTCGTTGAAGGCGGCCCGTACGAATCGCAAGATGCATTAGGGACTAAATCGTCGATCGTGAATGCTACTCCTCAAGGCATCACCAACTTTTATCAGACTTGGTATCAACCTCAAATAGTTGAGCTGGTCGTTTCTGGTGATGTGGACATCAAAACTGTGATTCCACTTATTGAAGAAAAGTTTTCTAGCTGGGAGCGTGGCGATACGCCGAGACCAGAGAAACAGAAAACGACCTCATTCAATGAAGATGATTATGTTGAGTACGCAGGAAGAGAAGCGCCAAGCATCACTCTGACGTTTAACCGCGGTTCAAATATAGTTGAAAATCATGCTCAGCAGAATCAACGCAGGTTAGATGAAACCGCTCAGCAATTGATTCAACGACGATTAGAAGCGGTGTTCAATGATGCCGCGTTCCCGATTCAATGGATTGCATCTGATAGTTATCGAATGGGCGCTTTTTACTATTCGTCAATAAGTGTTGGGTTTCCGGCTGGCGACCGTGAAGTTATCCAACAAGATCTGCTTTCTACATTGGCATCATTGCGTGATTTTGGTGTTTCGGAAACGGATATTGCTGGCGAACTGTACTACTACCAAGACTTGCTGGATAACATCGAGCATAACTGGGATAAAATGGACAGTGTTGAACACGCGAATTACAAAGTGAGTGCGTTAGTCAATGATCGAATAGTCCAATCACAGAAAGATTATCAAGCAAGCTTGGAAGCTTTCATCGCTAACTTGAGCCTTGAAGTGATTAACGACAACATCAAGAATCTACTTTCTGATGATTACTTTATTGTTATTGGGATGGATGACTCCGAAGACAGAACCGCGATCATCAACTCTCTCGATAGTTTAAAAGCCACGTATAGCGAGGCGGGAGTTCCGCCGCTTGCGATTGGAACAGCCAGCGCTTTTGCTGTACCTAGCTCGCAAGGCGAGGTTGTACTTGCTGAACAAATGTCTATTGACCCATACATCCAAAAGTGGACGTTAAGCAATGGCATCGACATGTGGTACCTGCGTGATTATGAGGCAGGTGATGATGTTGGGGTGATGTACATGAGCCTCGGCGGAAAAGCCGCTTTGGATCCGAGCTTGTACCCAGCTGTTGAGGTTGCGTTACCTACCTTCGCTCGAAGTGGTGTCGGTGAGTTTACGGGCTCTGAGCTTTTAGCGTACTTTGATCGTGAAAATATTAGCGCCGATTCTTTCATTGGTAATACTCGTCATGGTATTGAATTTAATATCAATAAAGACGGACTTAAAGATACGTTTGCTGCGCTTTATACCTTCATAACTGCGCCTAAAATTGTTCCCGAGCAGTTAGAGGCAGTGAAACAGGAGTTTGTACAAGGTCAAGAATCTTTCTTGAGCAGCCCTGTCGGTCAGTTTGAGCGCGCAAGAAACCAGAATATCTATCGTCAAGACAGTGGCCACCTCTTTGTTGATAAAGAACGTGTTGAAGCGGTTTCTGTGGAAGACGTCGCTAATCTTCATCAGCAATTGTTTGGTCAAATGAGGCATAACCAATTGGTGATCGTGGGTGACATCGACCCAAGTGAATTAAAGCCTTTGGTTGAGCAATACTTGGCTTCGATTCCATTAGAAAAAGCTGAGGTTCCTGAATTTAAGGTGGCTTACAAGCAGCCATCTGAATCACGCATTGATTTAGCGATCAACAATGTGAATAGTGCAGAGTACATCTTACGAGTCATCTCTGAACCTGAAGCCGAAACCGGCCAAGGCGTAACGGCAAAAGATATCTTCACGGAAAACTTGCTAGAACGACTGCTGGCGGCTCGTTTAGATGCTTATATTCGTGAAGAGTTGAGCTTAGATTACTCGCCATATACGTATTCATCATCCGCAGATAGTGAGCTGAGTGGTGAGTGGGTTATCGGGGCGATGGTAGCGCCGGAGAACGTTGACCAAGTCGAAGTGGCGATCGATAAAGTGATTGCAGACCTTTTACAAGGCGTCTCTGAAAAGGAAATGCACGCAGTCGTGAAACAGTTTGAAGCGGACTTCACGCCTCTCGAGACGAGCTCTATTGACCAAGCATGGTATCTGTCTCGTTATTTACTTCATGGTTACGATATCGAAGCTTTGTCTCAAGTTGAGCGAGTGGCGAGGTCGATTACTGCGGAAGACATGAATCAACTTGTCCAACGCATCTTTGGTGAAGATAGCCGTAAGGTTAAGAACATCATGCGTCCTAAAGCCTAAAGCCTAAAGCCTAAAGCCTAAAGCCTAAAGCTTGAAACCAACAGAAAGAGACAACTCAAAGCCAAGCGAGCACCGCTTGGCTTTCTTGTTTTCCCACCATTCATAACGTCTATGCCTCACCTGTTGTTAAGCCGTTTTAGATCTATGTAAATCTAAATTTTGAGATCGCTTAATCGGTTGCATCGTATCATTTTCTAAAAAAATGTTTTAAATCAAGACAGCGTTTCATTTGTATTGTAGATTGACGATCTACGAGAATGTTGTTTGGATATTAGATTGCTTAAACTGGGTACCCGATTAGTCTTAATGTTGTTTTTACTGAGCTTTGGCTTAGTGAATTCTAACGGCTATTCGTTTCCTTCTAAGCCATTTCAAATATACTCGGCTCAAGAGCAATCTTCACAGAATGATCTTTGTAAACAAGCTGATACGGATAATCCGTCGAGCTACTTAGAGTGCGATAAGGCTCAGTTTGGCACCGTGCCTTCTGGTGACAGTTCTAACTATCACGACACCGAATCAAGCCTTCAAGCAGCAAACTTCAGACGTATGCTCAGTAACGAGCAAGAAAGCGTGGCCGATCTTGAGCCTGCTTATCATCTACTGATTGACTTCTCTCCCCCCTCAATACTGGCTTCCCTGCTCTTCAACACGCCGTTGTTGGATTCCAAGCTGCACTGGACCAGTATTGTGAGTTCTCCGTCTTCCCGGCTTTCGGGGTGGAAAGAGGGCAACATCCAATACTCGCATTTCCGAGAACTTCTTAGCTAATCGTTTGACCCTAAATTGGTCGTATCGATGGTCGCCTAGTGCCCATTGAACTCGCCAGTTAACCAAGACAAACATAGCGACATCAGCTTTAGCATCACTATCTTTCAATCAGCTTGTTCTGGTCGTGATTAGCCATCGCTCGTGTTCGCAAAATATTAGACATACCAATCGTAGTAAATAACTGGTCACCCTAGCTGGTTAAAATGCTCGATCACTGCTTTTTTCTGGTGCTATTTTTGAGCACGTATTTACGGTGATTGGTAGAAAGAAGAGATCTTGACTGTGAAAAAACGCATTCAAAGAAAACAAATTAACCACTACTCAAAGTGGAAATACGCGGTGCTTATCGCCACCATTATCATCATGGTTCTGAGTGCTTTACCTTCTTGGTATGGCGAGAATGCATCGGTTCAAATCAGCAATCGCTCTGAACAGACAATCGATGCGACTCAAATTACTCAATACCTTGCGAGCGAAGGCATCCAAGCCAAATCTGCATTTCAAAAAGACCAACGTTTAGTCGTGATCTTAGAAGATGCTGAACAACAAGGGAAAGCCAAAGAGGTGCTGAATGAGCGCCTATTGGATAACGCGACAGTTGCGCTAGCGATGGAGCCAGCAGCACCAAAATGGTTGACTGACATGGGTTTTGCGCCGATTCAGTTAGGCCTTGATTTACGTGGTGGTGTGCAGTTCTTATTAGAAGTGGATATGGAGCCGGTTTATCACGCGCAAGCTCAAGCGATGGTCGACGAGATCACCAGCGAAGTGCGTTATGCACGCGGTAAAGTGGTCAACAACCAAGTTCAGTTTGATTTCCGTACCGACGCCGATTTCGAAAAAGCACAGAAGCTGATTCGTCAAGAATTCCCACAATGGCTACGTAACCGCTCAGACAAGTCGCTAACGTTAACTCAGTCTGAAGAAGAGCAAAGAACGCTACGTAACCTAACCGTTCAACAAAACCTGCAAATCATGCGTAGCCGTATTGAAGAATTAGGCATCACGGAAGCATCGATTCAACGTCAAGGTGAAAGCCGTATTCGTATTGAACTGCCGGGTGTACAAGACCCTGCAGCCGCGAAAGATGTGATTGGTGCTACGGCTTCATTAGCGTTCTACTCTGTGTACGACAACGCAACGCGCAATACTCAAACTCTGAAAGATTCAGATGGTAATCGTGTCGTGGTTGCTCGCAAAGCAGTGCTGAGCGGTGAACACATTATCGATGCACGCAGTGGCATTGGTGAGATGGGCAGTGCAGAAGTAAACATCACGTTGGATTCTTCTGGTGGTAAGAAAATGTCTGAGTTTTCTCGCCATAACATCGGCAAGCCAATGGCGACCGTTTACAGCGAATACAGCCGTGACAGAGCCGGTAACAGCGAAAAAACCAGCGAAGTAATCAGTGTGGCGAACATCCAATCTCAACTGGGTAGCCGTTTCAGAATCACAGGTGCAGGCAGCATGGCAGAAGCACAAGAGCTTGCTCTACTGCTACGTGCAGGTTCATTAACTGCGCCTGTTACCATCATTGAAGAGCGTACTATTGGCCCATCTCTGGGTGCTGAAAACGTAACGAATGGCTTTGCTGCTTTGGCTCTTGGCCTTGGTCTGACTCTCACGTTTATGGCGCTATGGTACCGCCGCCTTGGTTGGGTCGCGAACTGTGCATTGGTGGTTAACATGACCACGTTGTTTGGTTTGATTGCCTTGCTACCGGGTGCGGTGTTAACTCTGCCGGGTATTGCGGGCTTGGTACTGACCGTCGGTATGGCGGTAGACACTAACGTGCTTATCTTCGAGCGTATTCGAGACAAGATGAAAGAAGGGCGCAGCTTTGCTAGCTCTATCGATCGTGGTTTCGATAGCGCATTCTCGTCAATTTTCGATGCTAACGTCACTACCATGATCGTTGCTGTGGCTCTATACACCATTGGTAATGGACCGATTCAGGGCTTCGCTCTGACACTGGGCTTAGGTCTTCTAACCAGTATGTTTACGGGCATTTTTGCTTCACGAGCGATCATCAATTTGGTTTGGGGGCGTGACCAACGCCACGATGTAAGGATTTAAGGATGAGTACTTCAAAAATGACTATTTCAGACCGCTATTTTTCAAATAGCAACATGACTCGCCTTCGTAAGGTGATGTCTGTGATTTCTATTGCGCTGTTCATGAGCTCTGTGATGCTGGTGGCAGTGAAAGGTTTTAACTGGGGTTTGGACTTTACTGGCGGTGTGGTTGCCGAGGTTCAACTCTCTGATCAAGTAACCAAAGATGCGTTAAAAACCAAGCTCGACACGGCTTTCCAACAAGACGTTCAAGTGGTCGGTATGGCAGAACAGGATCGCTGGACTATTCGTTACAGCCAACTGACAGACGCCCCACAGCCAAACTTAGTGGATGCTTTGTCATCGGTAAGTGACCAAGTAAAAGTGCTTAACAGCAGCGTGGTTGGGCCTCAAGTGGGTCAAGACATGGTTGACCAAGGTGGCTTGGCGGTATTGGTGTGTTTCCTAATGATCATGCTGTACCTGAGTGTACGGTTTGAATGGCGTTTGGCACTCGGTGCGCTTGCCGCGATCATCTATGACGTGACGCTTATCTTGGGTCTATTCGCTTTTACTCAGTTTGAGTTCAACCTGACCGTATTGGCGGCCGTGCTAGCGATTCTCGGTTACTCATTGAATGACTCGATCATCATCGCCGACCGTGTACGCGAAATGCTGCGCGGCAACCCAAACGGTGATACTGATAACCTGCTTAACGAATCGGTTAAAGCGACCTTCTCACGCACCATGGTGACCTCAGGTACAACCCTAATCACCGTATCTGCGCTTTGGCTACTTGGTGGCGCTGCGCTGCAAGGTTTCGCGATTGCACTGGTTGTAGGTATTGTCAGTGGTACGTGGTCTTCAGTTTCAGTAGGTATCACACTGCCTAAGTTACTTGGCCTACAGCCTTGTCACTACCAAGTGAAAGCGCCGGTAGAAGTTGAGGGTGAGTACCCTTAGGCTCTCTATTGGTTAACAGTACGACTTAGTCAGTAACGTCAACAAAGCCCTTCGTTTATAACAAAACGAGGGGCTTTTTTTATAAGAGTCAAACAGTTACAGAAAAGAGAGTCTATTTCAAAAAACGATGGATTGAGCAGGCAAGCCCTCATGATATGAAGTATGTTTAGATGACGTTCGTAGAAATGAGGCAAGGGAATGGAATATCGACATCAATGTCACGTAGGCGACCACGGTGATGCACTGAAGCACCCTGTATTAAGTGCTCTGGTTCAGTCATTAATGCAGCAGCATTCGCGCCTCAATGTTATCGACACTCATTCAGGTACAGGGTGTTATGACCTCACTACCGCACCAAGTAATCACGCCGGTGAGTTTGCTGAAGGGGTCGGGTACTTGTGGCGCAATAAGGCTTATCTTCCTCCGGCATTCGCTTCTTTTATGTCGGTGCTGGAATACTACAATCCGAATCAGCTTATCTCTTTGTATCCCGGTTCTGCTGCCATTACCTATCAACAAGGCCGCAGCCAAGACAGTTTCTATTTTTCAGACATCCAGCAAGACGAAGCCGACCTATTACAAACCAACATTGAGAAGCTGCAACGCGATCTTGATGTCTCAAGTAAGCTAACTATCACCGCAGGCGACGGGCTCAAAGCGCTGCCTGATGATGTGGCCAAGCATGATAACCACCACCTGATCGTGATTGACCCACCTTACGAAACTGATTCTGAATATCTCGCAGTGATTGATGCCTTGGTTAAGGCTTATCAACAGTCTGAGAAAGTATCTGCCTTGATTTGGTATCCACTTTATACGGATGATAAGAGCTCACTGATTTTGAACCACTGCGTGACAGCGGTGAAAGATGGTTTGCTACCAAGTCCGATCAAGTCGGAACTTCGCCTTCGAGATCCCAAGGGTGATGATCGCCTGATCGGCAGTGGTTTGCTGTTGTTCAATCCACCACAAGGCATTGCGGGAACGGTCGCAGATACGCTCGATTATTTACACAGCCAACTCGCCACTAATGGTGAAGGCTACTGGCAAATGAGAAGCTTATAGATCTGATTTTTATGGGTTTTATGATGGTTTTCTAGACATCACTCACTAAACCACTGTTATCTATGTGGTTTAAATTGACCAAACGCTAACTTTTATCGATTGATTAATTGCAGTGAATCATTTAAAAATAGAATATCAATGCGCACAAGTGCATAATGGCTCATAAGTTAAATAATTACCCCTAATTAATATCAGATTGTGGTTTACCCCCTAAACTGCATAAGGCTCGCACTAGTCACGCGAGCCTTTCTTTTGCCTGAAGGAAAATCTAAGGCAGTTCTATCAATTTAAGATTCACTACAACACTGGATAATCGATGTAGCCTTTTTCGTTGCCGCCGAACAGAGTGGCGCCATCAAGTTCTGATAGTTCGCTGCCGTTTTGTAGGCGTGATACGAGATCTGGGTTGGCTACGAATGGGCGACCAAATGCCACGAGATCAGCATAGCCTTTGCTTAACACTTCTTCGGCGCGTTGTGGTGTGTAGTTGCCTGCGACGATGATAGTGTTGGAGAATTGCTCCCTTAGCTCTATTCGGAAGCTTTCAGGGATAACCGGTGCATCATCCCAGTCGGCTTCTGATAGGTGCAGGTAAGCGATGTCTCGATCTTGAAGTGCCTTCGATGCCTCTAAAATCGTTGGTACGATATCTGGGCAGTTCATGTCTTTGAAGGTGATGAACGGCGCCAAGCGCACACCTACTTTATCGGCACCTATCTCTTCAATCACAGCATCAACCACTTCAATCAGGAAGCGAAGGCGGTTCTCACGGCTTCCACCGTAGTTGTCGGTGCGTTTGTTTGAATTGGTTCTTAGGAACTGATCAATCAGGTAGCCATTGCCACCGTGTATTTCCACTCCGTTGAACCCTGCCTCGACTGCTTTTTTCGCTGAGTTAGCAAAATCTTGAACAACACGATCGATGTCTGCTTGGGTCATCTCTCTTGGTTGGATGCAATCCACCATGTTGCCGTTACCATTCTCATCAGAGATCCAAACCTGCGTTTCTATTGGAGCTAATGCAGAAGGTGCAATCGGTAACTCGCCTTTTTGAAAGGTAGGGTGTGATACTCGGCCTACATGCCATAGCTGGCAGAATATCGCGGCACCTTGTGCTTTTGCTGCTGTTGTTACTGACTTCCAACCTTCGATTTGTGCATCGGTATAAACGCCGGGTGTGAATGAGTAACCTTGAGAGTCATCAGAGATCTGCGTTGCTTCCGTGATGATCAGCCCTGCACTTGCGCGTTGTTGGTAATAGGTTGCCATCATGTCGTTTGGCACGTTTCCAGGTTGGCTAGTACGAGCGCGTGTCATGGGTGCCATAACCACGCGGTTTTGTAGTGCTAGGCCTTTCAGTTCTGATGCTTCGAATAATTTGTTCATGGTTTCTACCTTGTTTTAATGCTGTGATCTTTCTTTTTGTATTGGGGCTATAAGTCGCGTTATTTGCTTTCTGCTGGGCTGAAAATAGAGTTGCTCTGTGGCTTTTCAGCTCGGTTAGCTTTGGCGATAAGTAGCAAGCCAATGACAGGGACAACAACGGCTGCGAATGGAATCATTCCAGCGCCTAACTGGCTGTCGAGTACCATGCCACCAAGGAATCCACCGAAGGCATTCGCTAGGTTAAACGCTGAGATATTGGCGGTTGCTGCTAACTCTTGGCCTTCGCCACCGTGGTTCATCACTCGAAGTTGCATAGCGGGAACGTTCGCAAATGATGCAATACCAAAGACAAATGCAGCTGCAACGAATAGGATTTTGTTGTCTACCACTAGGCCTACCACAATCAGTGAAGCGATCATCGCGACTGCCCAATACATTGAAGCTTTGCCTAGATTTTTATCTGAAGAGCGACCGCCCAAGGTGTTACCGATAATTAAGCCGACACCCACAATCACTAAGATCCAAGTAACAGACTCTTGACCGTAGCCGGTGATGTGCATAGCGATTGGCGCAAGGTATCCGTAAAGCGTCATGAAGCCAGACCAAGCAAAAGCGGTGATTGCCAAGCTGATCAGCAGCATTGGGTTTTTGAACGCTAACAGCTGCGTTTTGATGTCTTTTGCTTCACTGTGGCCGGTCGATTTAATTGATGTCAGGATTGAAATCATTGCGATGGTGCCAAGCGCAGCAACAGTGAAGAAGGTGGTGTGCCAGCCGAATTGTAAGCTAACCCAAGTACCAGCTGGAACGCCAAGAACGTTAGCGAGCGTTAAGCCTGCGAACATTTGGCCAACGGCACGACCTGCCATTTTTTCAGACACTAAGTTGGTCGCAACAACCGCACCGATCCCATAGAAAGGACCTTGAACTAAGCCTGCGATAATACGACTTGCCAGCAGTAATGGGTAGCTTGGCGCTAAGGCCGACAACGCGTTACCGATGATGAACAGTGCCATTAGCCCAATCAGCACCATCTTCTTATTAAAGCGAGCAAGGTAGATGGTTAAGATTGGTCCACCGATAACGATAGCCAACGCGTAAGCACTGATAAGGTAGCCAGCTTGACCTTCTGTGATTGAAAGTGATGTGGCGATTTGTGGAAGAATGCCTGCGATAACAAACTCAGCGGTGCCAATTGCAAATGCTGCGAGTGTCAGTATCCAAACTTGGAATGGCATCTTTTCTTGTGTCATGGCTTCTGATTTCATGATGAGTTACCTATGTAAATTCTTATTTGTTAGGACGTTGAGATAAACACCCTCACGATTGTTCTTTATGTCTTTGCGGGGTGTTAGCCGAGTAGAGCGCCGCCGTCGATGTCGATGATTGACCCTGTTACGTATGGGTTGTTAATCGCGAATAGGTAACCCATAGCCACCTCTGAAGGCTCGCCAACCTTGCCTGCGGGTAGGTTATTTTTGGCGTTGTCGTACATGCTTGTACGAGCGGAATCGTCCATGTTTTTGTAGGCTTCCGTCATGGTTAAACCCGGGCTAACGGCATTGACTCGAATGGGTGATAGCTCTTTCGCCAGTATTTTAGTCACGCTTTCTAGCGCGGCGTTGATGGCGGTTTTTACGTAAGTGCCAGCCACTACTTTGCGAGACAACATGCCTGTCGTGAGCGTGATAGAGCCGTTTGGCGTCATGTAGCGTGAGGCATGTTTTGCTACGTTTAAGCTGCCCCAAAACTTAGTGTCAAAAGCTGTCTTAGCGTCTGCGGTTGCTACGTCTGTTACTTTTCCTGCGGGAGCGGATGAGCCAGCCGTTACGACTAAGTGGTCAAACACGCCAATCGATTCGAAGTATTCACAAATTGACTTTTCATTGCTGATATTAAGGCCTGTATGTCGGCTAGCGACGTGCACTGTGTTGTTTTCGTTTCTCAATTTCATCGCGAGTGCTTTACCGATGCCTGATGTGCCACCAATGATGACGAAAGTGCGTTGCTCTTGATTAGTCGATTCGTTAGTCATGCTCTGAATTCCTGCGTTGTTCTGTTGATGTTTGTCATTATATTTATTCGACTAAATTTGATAATTGGTTAAAATATAAATTCATTATTCGGTTAATCTGAATAGTGTCGCTGAATATTCAGATCGAGCATTAAGATCGAGAAGTAAGACGAAGAGACGAAGAGACGGAAGCGAGAATCGTATGGATAAGTTTTCAGATATGGCGATGTTCGTCAGTATTGTTAAGCATCACGGGTTAGCGGCGGCTGGGCGCGAACTGGGTTTATCACCTGCGACCATGACAGCAAGGCTTCAAGCGCTGGAAGAGCGATATGGTGTGAAGTTGTTGAATCGAAGTACGCGCCATGTGTCTTTAACCGACTCTGGCGAGCTGTATCACAAGGCGTGTCTGGAGATATTGGATAATGTCAGTGAGGCCGAAAACCTGATCCAAAATGGCGTCAAAGAGGTCAAAGGTCCACTCAAAATCGCCGCGCCGAAAGACATCGGAAAGCAGTACATTCTTCCGATTCTCTCTGAGTTCTGTCAGCAATATCCCGACGTGATCCCTTACCTCTACTTGAACGATAACCTCTCGAACATTGCTGAATCTGGCATGGATATCGTGGTCCGTTATGGTGAATTGGTCGACAGCAGTTTGATATCCAGACGCTTGTCACCAAGCCGACGTGTGCTGTGTGCTTCTCCTGAATATCTTGCCAAGCATGGAACACCGTTAACACCACAAGATTTGGTTGATCACGATTGTTTAGCCATGCTGCGCAGCAATGAAGAGCTCAAGACATGGCACTTCCAAGATCATGATATGAAGAAGTCGATTACTGTTGTTCCAAAGCGATTTTCAGACGATGGCGAAGTGATTCGCTACTGGGCATTAAAAGGCGAGGGCATTGCTCTTAAATCGGTACTGGATGTGCAAGGCGACATCAATAACCAGCGCCTTGTGACGCTGCTTAATGGCTACATGAAGAACTTCAACACCGCGATGTCGGTGTCGAGTGCCGATTTGAATGTGGTGTACATCAGCAAGAAATATCAGCCCAAGCGTATCCGGTTGTTTCTTGATTTCTTGTTTGAGCGGTTTGGCGATTTGGTTGAAAAGTCTAGTTAGATTAGCCGAGAAGCAGCGCATGACAGATCTCTCGAACTCAACACCCGGGTACGGACAGAGAACATTGAACTGGTTATGATACGACCAACATAAGGATGTGATTGGAGAGAAAAATGAAAGTCGTCGGAGATACGGTTATCCAACCTTTTCACAAGGCAACCTGCCATTGCGGTGCGGTTGAACTAGAGTTCAGCTTACCTAACGGGATAGAAAAACCACGCCGCTGTGATTGCTCTATCTGTCGTCGCAGGGGAGCGATTGTGGGCTCTGTTGCACTGGACGGCATCAAGATCCTCAAAGGTGCGGAGCATCTCAAGCTTTATCAATTCAATACCAACACCGCAAAGCATTATTTCTGCTCAAACTGCGGCATCTATACCCATCATCAACGCCGTTCTAGCCCAAATGAATACGGTTTTAACATCGGCTGTTTGGAAGGGGTAAACCCTTTTGATATTGGTGATGTGGTGACCAACGATGGTGTCAATCATCCAGCTGATCGTTAATTTATTGAGCATAAAAAAGGAAGGAATTATGTCTGAATACGGAGCGATCATTCGCTGGAAAAAAGCAGAAGATGAAGTCTTTAGCGACAATCAATACAGTCGAGGTCATACGTGGGAGTTCGATGGTGGTGTCACTGTGCCTGCTTCGTCCTCTCCACATGTTGTGCCACTGCCGTTTTCGGTGGAAGCGAATGTTGATCCAGAAGAAGCGTTTATCGCGGCACTTTCTAGCTGCCATATGCTGACGTTTTTGGGCATTGCCGCAAAGCAGAAGTACGTGATCGACTCCTATGTCGATGATGCGATTGGTGTGCTGGAAGAAGATGAATCTGGCCGCTCATCGGTCACTAAGGTGACTCTGCGCCCTAAAATTGTGTTTTTAGGTACCAAAAAGCCCACCGCCAAGCAGCTCGACAAACTGCACCACTTGGCGCACAAAAACTGCTTTATCGCGAACTCGGTAAAAACGGACATTGTGGTAGAAACTAAAGCGTAAACCACACACGTTAACATCCAAAAACCGCGAGGTTGCTTAGTGCATCACTGGCGGTTTTTTTGTGTCTGTGTAATCCTACGTACGGTTTTAATTGAGTGACAGTTAGAAAGTTTTGAGAGATAGGTAGAGAGCTCTTGAATGGTAGGAATAGATTGATTAGCAGAGAGTTATGTTTAGCGTCCCATTGAATAGTTTTGTACATCGTGTGAGTGATAAAAGCCAAGTGATGGTGAATGCTGCGGAATGTGGATGTCAGTTGAAACGAGTTCGTCGTTCGCGTAATTGGCTGTTGGTCGCTCAAGAGTATCAACTCGTTGAATTTAAAACGATGTTAACCCATGAAAAAGACGGTTGGATAGCAATTGCAATCGACAAAGTGCTGCCTAAACCCGTGGTGTGTTTGGCATCTCTGTTGGCCGCTACACCTTCAATGACTGTGGCTCAGCTGGTGATGGAATCTGGATGTTCAATGGCCGAAGCAAGACGTGCTATTGATGAACATGAAGGTCTGTAGGCGTATTCAAATCGTGTGAAAAGAGAATTGCGAGCAGCAAAAAGCCCGTAACGATATTGCGCTGGAAAACGTCATATCGTTACGGGCTTTATCATCTGTGCTGCTGTTAAGCTAAGCCATGCGGCTTATGAAGCATTGAATCGATTAAGAGTTCGCTACTTTTACACGAATCGTGTTTTTGCCAAGCTTTGACAAGTTCAGCTTGTTTAGTGCCGCTTTAGCTTCTTCTTGCTCTGGCATTTCAACAAAAGCGAAGCCTTTTGAGTCGCCAGTTTCTTGGTCTAAAACTAGGCTGCACTCTTTTACTGAGCCAAACTCAGAAAATAGCACACGGATGTCTTGCTCAGAGGTAGAGCGCGATAGGTTACGAACTAGAAGTTTCATAATAAACCTTGAATATGAATTTACGCCGAGCATTGTCGCACACTTTCATGCTCACCCTCACAAATAATTACTCTAATCATTTCTTTGGTAATGTGTCGCTCTATTTACCGATTAAGCGAGCTGTTTACCTGCTAGCCGCGGTTTATCGTGATATCTGACACGAATCCATGCTCTGTGCTGGTCAACGCCTGTTGTAGCATCTGAGCGGCTTCTTGCGCGGTCATAAAGCTCGAGGTATCCATGCCTTTACCGCTTGTATTCCAAAACTCGGTCGCCATTCCTCCAGGGTAAACCGCCACGATTTTCATCGGGTGACCTTTTAGCTCCAACCTCACCGATTCGATAAAGCCTTTCACGGCCCATTTTGCCGCGCAGTAGGTGGACTCTTCCGCTTTAGCACCTTGTGCCGCCGTCGACATCACCACAGCGATGGTGACCGATTGATCTTTGTAGCGCTGTACAAGCTCGCGAATCAAAAAGATCGAAGACTCAATATTGTTCTTCAGCATGTCGCTGATGATGGTTGGATCTTGCTGTTCTATCTTACCGAAGTACCCACTGCCAGCGCTGTGGATCACCAGCTTCGGCATTTCAGGTAACGCATCCAATAACTCGCTCACTGAGTGCGGGTCACAGAGATCACACGCTTGGCTAATGGTATTCGCAGGTAGGCCTTGCGCCACTTCTGCTAAACGTTGTGCATTGCGACCTGTAATGGCTACGCGCTGAGCGTCGGCGTTAGCATATTGTTTCGCGAGAGCTGCGCCTAAACCGCTGCTTGATCCGGTAATTAAAATCATACTGTCTTCAATTTGTAGAGTTGATTCGAGATAGTAAGGGGCTAGGCTAAGATTTTCTGAGATCTATGGCTAAAGTTGATCGATAGCCTGGTTGATAGGTTGATAGGTTAATAGCTTGGGTGATCGGTCGAGCGGTAAGGCTGAGCTAAGAGAGTGGGGGAAAGCCGTTAAGAATCGACGGGTTTAGCAAGAAATAACAGCGTTAAAAAACAACGAACTAACAAGTAAAAGCGCCGGCATAGAGCCAGCGCTTTTGAGTAATCATAAGTGATTATTCGTCGTCGAACTGTTTGATCGTGAACGCGTCTTCGATTCGGTTAAGCTCTTCTTGTTCTTTCACTCGCTTCTCTTCTTGCAGAGTCGCTCTCGTTTCGTTGAAACGTTTTTTCTCTGACTTAGTCAGGAATTTTACAGCTTTTTTGTTGGTCAGTGCGTAAGCAACTACGTCTTCACCTTTTTCTCTGCGGTCGTTTACGCGTTGTGAGAAACGTTCATTGTCGCGAGCTTTACGCTCCGCTGAGGTCAACTTGCTCATGCTTTAAAGCCTTTTCAATTATTCATGGTAGGGAATCTACGCTTAGCGAAACAAATGGGGACTGCTTAGTGTCAGTCTAGTCCATTTGTATGCTGGTGGCGCATCTTAGCACAATGGCTTGAGCATGCAGGTATGCTATTCGAGGGATCAAACAAAACAGCCCACAATTTTCGTTGTGGGCTGTTTTGTTACGTACTGTAGATGTAGTCATCGTTTTAAAACTAAGAATCAGAAACGGCAGTTACATCAAATCTTCTCGATGTATAAGATGACCTCTCCGACTTTAAAGCCAAACTTAGACATCTCAGTCTTGTTGAACAAGCGTTTATCGTCCATTAAGAACATCCAATCATCGAGCACCACTTCATAGGTGCTGCCGTCTACTTCAATCTCTAAGTCATATTTCCAATACAGCGCAGAACCTTGGGTTTCACCATAAGCGGTTCCAACGACATCGTTGGCAGTCCCAGAATAGGTGTTTTCGCCCGTTTTGATTAGATTCCAAACGCGAGTTGAGCGCTCGCCATCAGCAAAAGAGAACCACTCTTTTATTTCTCCGTTGTCACCGTCCCAAGTCGCGATCAGTTTGGCATCAAAGCGGCGCAGTAAGTTACCAGAGCGGTCTAGCACCATGCCGTAGGCCATTAGCTCTCCATTAAAAAAGGTTTCAAGCTTGAGCTCTGGCGTAGTGTCGACATGGTCTTCTAAACTTGCAGAGCCACAGCCCACTAGCCAAGTGAGTGAAAAAAATGCCAGAGCAAATTTTATTATTGTTGTTTTTGGATTCATTTGTTCAAACCTAAAAGTTGTTTACGAAGACCGGGTTCAGAGGTGTTTTCAGACAACCAAATCGCTAGAAAGGCTTCACCAAATTGCTTGTCTTGGATGGTGCCGATCGGTTGTTCATCGAAATAAAAACGACTTACGTTATCTTCAGCGACACGAATCGTGAGTGTGCTTCCTTCTTCCACGCTCGGCCACATCGCGTACAAGGGTTTCAACCAACGTTGAATGTTGCTGTCAGAGTAGCCAAGCTTGTTCCACTGATCTTCGGTAGCGTCTACGAGGTCTTTGCTATCGATAGAGCGGTAATACTCAAGCTTCAAAGCTCGTTCGGAGTTGGTTGGAGTCGCGTAGAATTCTGCCGAGTAGAGAGTCCAAAACAGGTAACTCATTTCACCCTCACCACGTTTGTTCAGATCATCGACAGCAGAGGCTCTAGCGTGTCCGGCAAATAACAGCGCAGCAAAGATTAACGGGAGAGTAATAAAGCTTAGAAGTGTGTTTTTTTCTTGCTGATGAGCGCGAACAATACCTCGCTCAGGTTTGAACGTTTGTGTCGGGTTGCGTGGATAAGCCATAAGTCACCTCGTTATTGCCATTTTAGGTTGTATTAAGTTGGAGTAGGCGGCCACCAGTAAGGGCAACAAAATCCCCCAACTTATTGCAAGGGCAGCAACTACCGATGCATCTGGCCAAGTAGTAAGAAGAGCACCTGCTTTGATGCCTCCCCAATAACTACTAGTACCTGCTACGAACCCTATGACAAACAAGATCACTTTCGAGCATTTTAAAAGCCAATTTAGGCTGTGGTTAAAACTGATTAAGAACATGATCCACAGGCAGACAAGCCACACCGGGAACCACGATTGATTCGCAATTTCAGAGTCGACGGCAAACACGCCGAACTGGAGTAAGAGGCTATCAAGCAATAGCCCCAATGGTAATAAAATGAGTATCTTCAAATCGCTACTGCGAGTCGGTGATAGAAGGAAGTGAACCACTACAATCAGTGGTGTGACGAACGGGGCTTGCGCGGTAAAGAAAGCACTGCAAACCCAGGTCGCTTGAAACAGTACGAGATTAATAATCCAAAACCGCTTCATCTTTTTCTCCAAAGTAACGAGGTTTTCTTGCGACTACATGGTGAGTGCTGATCACGCGCTCTTTGAATGCGCCTTCACAGTAGCAGAAGTAGAAGGTCCATAAGCGTTTAAACTCTTCTGAATAGCCGAGAGACTCTAGCTCTTCCCAACTATTTTCAAAGGCGATGTTCCAATCATTCAGCGTTCGAGCGTAGTGCAGGCCAATGTCATCAATTTCTTGAACCACAAGGTCGGTGCTGGTCGCAAGGTGTTGGGTCATCACTGAAACAGAAGGTAGGCAACCGCCGGGGAAGATGTACTTCTGAATAAAGTCGACACCTTTACGGTATTTGTCGTAACGGCTGTCAGCAATAGTAATTGCTTGAATCAGCATCTTGCCTGAGGGCTTAAGTAGCGAGGAACATTTTTCAAAGAAGGTTTGTAGATACTCATGTCCGACCGCCTCTATCATCTCGATCGAAACCAACTTGTCATACTCACCAGTGAGATTGCGATAATCCTCTTTGAGCAGGGTGATTTTGTCGGTTAAACCAAGCGCTTTTACTCTCTGTTCAGCAAGTGCATGTTGGGCATCTGAGATCGTGGTAGTGGTGACGTGGCAACCGTAGTGTTGCGCCATGAAGATGGCTAAGCCGCCCCACCCTGTGCCTATCTCGACCACGCTATCTTTCTCAGACAGTTCTAGTCGCTCACAGATGGTTTTCATTTTGTTTTGTTGAGCCTTCGACAAGGTTTCTGCGTCTTCGCTGTAGATTGCGGAAGAGTACTGCATCGAGCTATCTAAGAAGCGCTCATACAGTTCGTTGCCAATGTCGTAGTGGGCGAGAATATTTCGCTTAGAGCCTTGCTCGGTGTTGGCATTCTTACGGCGCAGCAATAGGTTTTTGATGCGAGAAATCCATTGTGTCTTGTCATCAAGCTCATCCAATTGGGCTTGGTTACGAGCCATGATTTGAATCACACGCGTGAGGTTTGGGCTGGTCCATTTACCATCGATATAGGCTTCAGATGCCCCAATGCTGCCATTGATGACCACATCTCTAAAAAAGGTCGCATCATGAATCACGATTCGACCTTTCAATTCAGCTTCTCGATCACCAAATACTGAATGCTGGTCGCGCTCAATGATTTCAAGCGTTGCGAATTGCAGGCTTTCTAACACCTTGAAGATTAAAGCTCGATATTTACAGTTGCTTGAAACAGCAACGGCTTTAGCTTGTTGTTCAATATTGTTGTTTTGTTTGGCAAGCTGTTCCATGTAAACCTCGCTGATAACTCATTCTAATATTTTGTGCCAACTAAGCTGAGTTCAGCTCCTTGATTGGAGCGAACCCAAGCTAGAAATGATTTCTGTTTTAAGCGCTTAAGATGTTGAGTCTGGATGCGCCACAAACGGTACTTTTTTCAGGAATAATTTGAGAGCCTGATAATAAATTCCCATCACGACTTTTATCGTCATCGCCGGAATCTTGAATACCGTTCGTCTAATGTTTGTCTTGGTTACTGACTGCTTCGTCAGGGCTAGTGTCGCATCGAAAAGCTTGTCGTCTCGGCGGCTTTCGATGTGAACTAACGTGCGTTTCGCTGGTGGCTTAATCTTCCAAAAATAAGTCATGTTCAAATCCATGAACGGCGAAACGTGAAACTCTTTTTTTACCTTCAATTCTTGGTGCATGTCGATGAGGTAGTAGTGTCTTTCTCGCCAAGGCGTGTTACTCACTTCCGCCAACATGTACTTACAATCTCCAGTCTCGTCATAACAGAAGAAACAGTTGATTGGACTGAAATAGATACCTAAACAGCGGCACTGAGCCAGCATCGTCACACGGTTTGAATCAGACCAAACCCCACCAAGTTGTTGCACTTTGCAAGCTATACGTTGCTTAAGTGATTTTGGTTCATCCGTGGTGACATTTTCTTTTTTTTCAGCGAGATAATCCGATTCGACAAAGCGAATCGGGTTGTACCAACGAGTTCCGAACAGCGCACTGCGCGCTGTGGTTTGGGGCAGCTCATCAAGATCTAACCCCATCATATACAGCTGATAGCTGAACTCATGAGTGATGTCGCCAAAGCGGCGATGTCTGATGTTACCCCAATAGATACCGCTGAGCTCTTCACTCTTTTCGGATGCGATCCCCATCTCGGGTGTCAGGGTTTGACTGTTCATAGCGCGGAACTCGTACTCAAATCTAAACCGAAGCGTTTGGTCACATCGAGTGCACTGTGGACACCGTCTTCATGGAAGCCGTTATACCAATAAGCGCCAGCAAAGTGCGTCTGGTTTTTGCCACAGATTTGCTCACGCTTGTGCTGAGCTTCGACCGTGTTCGAATTAAGTACCGGGTGATGATAAACAAAGCTGCGAATAATTTTTTCTGGGTCGATGGCTTCGCTTTGATTCAAGGTGACACAGAAGGTGTCTTGGCTTTCGATGCCTTGCAGAATGTTCATGTTGTACGTGACACAGGCAGGTCGTTTACTGTCGCCATCCAACATGTAGTTCCAGCTTGCCCAAGCCAGTTTTCTGTCTGGTAACAAGCGAGTATCGGTGTGCAGAACCACTTCATTGCGGCTGTATGGGATCTCGCCCAGTACCTGTTGCTCTTGTTCTGTTGCATCACCAAGCAAGCGTAAGGCTTGGTCTGAGTGGCAAGCAAAGATTACTTCGTCGAAACCTTGTGCGCTGCCATCTTCAAATTCAATCGTGACGCCTGTTTCTTGGCGAGTCACTTGTTTAATCGATGTATTCAGTGCAACAGTCTTACTTAGGCGTGAAAGGATGATTTCAACATAAGAACGCGATCCCTTTGGTATCACATACCACTGAGGACGGTTCGCGATATCGAGCAATCCATGGTTGTAGAAAAACTGAATGAAGAACTTGAGCTCAAACTCTTCCATTTCTTCCAAGCTTGTCGACCAAATCGCCGCGCCCATCGGTAAGATGTAGTGCTGGCTGAAAAAGTCGGAAAATTGATTATCTCGTAGGAAACTGCCAAGGGTAACGTCTGGTGTGAATTCATTGCTTTCAAACTGAGCCTTACACAGCTTGTTGAACTTGAGAATGTCAGACACTAAAGACCAGAACTGAGGTTTGAAGATGTTGCTCCTCTGCGCGAATAACGAATTAATGCTGTGGCCGTTGTATTCAAACTTGGTCGTCGTGTTGTGGACGCTGAAGCTCATCTCAGTCGGTTGCCTTTCGACATCGAGTTGTTCTAGAAGCTGATTGAAATTCGGGTAGGTTCGATCGTTGAATACGATGAAACCTGTATCTATCGAAAACGCCGAGCCTTGATGTTCAATATCAACGGTCGCGGTGTGCCCCCCAACGTAATCATTCTTTTCGAATACTGTTACGTCGTGGTGCTTATCTAATATATGCGCGCAAGTGAGTCCAGAGATACCTGAACCAATAATGGCGATTTTCTTCATTGTTATACCATCCTTGAAGCGAGTTTTTGCCAAACTGGAGTTGGAAGCATTCTTAGTAGCTTCATCAACATGATGAATCGTCTTGGGAAATCAATTTCACTCTTTCCTTGAGCGATACCATTTACGATTCGCTGAGTTGCGGCCTCACTACTAATAATCATAGGCATAGAGAACGTATTTCGCTCGGTTAATGGCGTTTCAACAAAGCCAGGGTGCACAATTGAGACATGAATGTTGTGCGTTGCCAGATCAACCGAAAGTGTTCTGCCTAAGTAGGTGAGGGCTGCCTTTGAAGCGCCATAAGCCTCGGCTCTTGGCAAAGGTAAAAAGCTGGCGCTGGAGCTGACTAAAACCAAACGGCCGCCGGGCTTGATGTTTTTTAACCAAGCTTTAAGGGCGTAGCCAATTGAAATTAGGTTTATGTTGATGACGCGCTCGAATAGCTCGGCATCAAAGTTCACTGGGTCGTCGATGTACTCACAATCACCTGCATTTAAAATCAGCAGGTCGAGCGGCTTGTCTTGGTCGAGTTCTGGAAAGTTGTGGTAATCAGTCAGATCGAAACAGAGCGGTGTAATTGATGAATGCGCGATGTCTGTATCGTGAGAATCAACTAAGGCTTGCAGTTTGTCTGGATTGCGGCCACAAGCAATCACCTGATGCCCTTGCTGAGCGTAATCTTTAGCTAGGGATTGGCCGATACCTGAGGTCGCGCCTGTAATCATAATATGCATTATCGACTCGCTCTCTTTTTGATGGATTTTATCGCGCAGCCCAGTACTGGAATGTGTTCATACAACATAGAACCGACGTCGAGGTAGTCTCTGTGGTAAATCACTTGACCGTCGAGCATCTTGAGATGGCTGTGTCCTTGTACTTCGATTGGCTTCTGCCCATTTAATTGCTTGTGAGCAAACTGCATCGTCCAGTAAACGGAAGCTTCGTCGTTCGCTTCGAAAGTGTGTTCGATATGAAAGTAACAGCTGGTTACTTGGGTGTAGAGGTTCTCGAAGTAGTGCGTAAGCGCCGAAATACCGCTGACATGATGCAGCGGATCTTGGAATTCAATATCAGGGTGATAAACCGTCTTAAGCACGTCGAAATTGTCGGTTCCGAGTTCTCGATACATGTTGAGAAAGTTATCAAGCCATAGAGAGTTATCCATAATATTCACTCTAATTATTTGAAGAAGGCTAAGGCTCTCAATCGTGCTTCTTTATGCTCAACGATGGGTTGCCAGTATTCGCTGTCTATTCCGTTTTTAGCGATAAAGTCATGTGGGAAATGTACATGCTTATCTGGGATATTTTGCAGCTCTGGTATGTACTTACGAATAAAAATTCCTTTTGGATCAAACTTTTCACTCTGAGTGATTGGATTGAAAATTCGGAAGTAAGGTTGAGCATCACAGCCAGTACTTGAAGCCCACTGCCAGCCACCGTTGTTGGCGCTAAAGTCTCCGTCGATAAGGTGCGACATAAAGAAACGCTCGCCCCAACGCCAGTCAATAAGCAGGTGCTTGGTTAGGAAGCTTGCCACCACCATTCTTAGTCTGTTGTGCATCCAGCCCGTTTCAACCAGTTGACGCATTGCGGCATCAACCAATGGATATCCTGTTTTTCCTTCGCACCAAGCTTTGAAGCTAGGATGATCGTGATACCAATCTAAACCATTGTATTTTTGCTGAAAGTTAGCACCTTTGACCAGTTTAGGGTGGTGGAACATCAAATGCTTATAAAAATCTCGCCAAATCAATTCATTGAGCCAACAAAAGGCCGGTAATTGCGTATCAAATAACAGATCGGGTTGCTGCTGAATCAATTGAATCGCTAACCAACGTGGGCTCACGGCGCCAATCGCTAAATAAGGTGATAGCCCCGATGTTCCTTTAACTGAGGGAATATCTCTCAGACGTGCGTAGTCGTTGACTTTATTGCCTAAGAAATTGGGGATCACATTGCCCAATACATCTTGGCTTAATGGCCAGCGACTCGAATCAACACGCGGAAAATCGAAATCATAGTCAGCAGAGATGGTTAAGGCTTGTAAGTCGTCAGGAAGCTGTGTTTGTGAACGTTCAGCTGACTCGACAGGAGCTGGACTGCAGATGATGCCTTTCACCTGAACTTCTTTTAACCAAGCGTTCTTAAAGGGCGTAAAGACTTTGAACATCTCGCCTTGTTTGTTGAGAACGCTACCGAGTGGCAGCATAACGTCACAATCGCTGATCTTCAGGTTTAGGCCGCTTGAAATCAGCTTTTTATCGCGAGCTTGTTCATCGACCTCTGGTTCAGAGTTAGCGTAGACGCACTTGGCATCAAGCTGCTGGCATAGATCGATGAGTTGATTGGATTGGTCGTCAAAATCGGTCGCTTTTAGGTGAAGCAACGTTATCCCGAATTCAGCGAGCTGGGAATCGAGTTGTTTTAGATGACGATAGATGAAATCAGCTTTGATTGGCGCAAGGTGGTGCTGCTGCCACGTTTGAGGAGTTGAAATGAAAACGGCGATTGTTACGCCGTTTTCAACTGCCGAGACGAGCGCTGGGTTATCGTTAATCCGCAGGTCTCGTCGTATCCATAGTATGTCGCTCAATATCCGTATCTCAGTTTAAGTTCTTGAGGGTGCGGGTTTAGGTAAACCTGTGATTCTAGGTATTCGTTCGGGTATTCCATCAGGTAGTGATTTATCAGTGTCAGCGGCACTAACAGTGGGATAACACCTTCTCGAAAAGCTGCAATTTGGTTGGTCAACTCTTGTTTGTGGGAGCTACTCAGTTGTTTCTTAAAGTAACCCTGCAAATGATGCAGCGTATTGGCGTGACTCCCTCGATTCGCGTGATGTGACAATGCTGTCATCAAGCCCTCGATGTATTGAGCCGCCAATTCGTCGATTTCTAAGTCATTACCCGCTAGCAGTTTGCCTAAGCTTTTGTAACCCTCAACGTGGTGACACATGACGAGGTACTTGTGGGCGCTGTGGAACTGAATCAGTTTGTGTTTGGTCACACCTTCATCCACAAGATCGAGCCATTTTTGGTATGTGAATACTCGAGTCATGAAGTTTTCACGCAAAATGGGATCGTTAAGGCGGCCGTTTTCTTCAACGGGGAGTAACGGGTTACCGTCCATAATTTGTTGGGTGAACATGCCTACGCCTGTCGATTCAGAGCCGCGACCATGGTGGTGGTACACCTTCACGCGCTCCATACCGCAGGTTGGGCTTTTTTGACACACAATAAAGCCAGCAATGTGTTGGTTTTTCTTTGAGTAGTTTTGACCGAACTCGATCAGTTCGTTGGTCACATCACCTGAGCCATCAGGGCGAGAAACATGGATGATGTCATCTAGCATTCTTGTTTGACGAATAGTTGGACGAGGGGTTGGAAGACCAACAGCCATCTCTGGGCAAACAGGTTCCAATTCCACGTAGTCTGCTAGGTCGTCTGTACAAAAACGAGAGCGTTTATGACCTGTGTCGAAACGTACTTTGTGTCCAGCAACACATGCACTGATACCGATTTTGATTTTCTTTTCCATTGGCCAACTCCTTTGCTCTTGCTCTGAGCTTTTTCTTATAGTTCAACATTGCTAATCGTACTTACAGAGCTGGGTGTGTTTTTACTTTGACACCGTAGTTGTTTTTATTCAGATGTATTGACGATATACAGGATAGCTTCATGCCATCCTGTATATTTATAGCCTGCAACTGGGTTAATAGATATATTTTCCAAGTGGATTGAATAGTTGGCTCACACCTTTTGTGAAGTAAAGCGCATCACTTGAAACGGTTAAACAGACACAACCTTCTTTTGTTGCAGGTTGATGAGTGTGATTGCCATCCAACCAGATGAAGTCACCTTTGTTGTAAACGCCCATTTCGTCTTCGAAACTACCTTCTAGAAGAAGCGTGATCTCGAAGCCTTTGTGGGTGTGGCAAGGCACTTGTCCATCTTTGTCGATGTGCAACAAGCTGGTGTGGTGTGCTTCGTCAGCAAAATCGAGTCTTGCTCGTGAAATTTTGCCTAGGTTCATCCAGTCCTTTCTCGCTACTGAGTTTAGAGCGCGAGGGATTGTGAATGTCGTGTCAGCAACAGTTACTTTCTGAACCTCTGGAGTCACTTCAACAGACTGAGAAGTATCAGCTGTGATTTGCTCTATCGCGTCAAAATCAAAGTCCATGTCGTCCATTGAGAAGCTGTCTAGATCTTCATTTGAGAATACTGGCTCTGCGTCAAAAGCATTATTCGCTGCTACAGCTGTAAGCTGCTTGACTTGTTGTTGGCAGTGTTCACACAGCTCTACATGGCTAGAAACAATCAAAGAAACTGAATCAGCCAACGTGCCATCGACGAAGTCTTTCAAGATTGCCGCGTTTGGGTGATGTTTAATCATGGTCTTGTTCCCCCATGTGAACTTTTAATTTGGCTAAAGCGAGTCTCAGACGTGATTTCACTGTTCCAAGTGGGACGCCAAGTTGCTGAGCGAGTTGCTCTTGAGAGAGCTCTTGAAAGTAAACGCCTTTGACGATGGTTTTCTGAGCGAGAGGCAACTTTTCTATTTGAGTCATTACGTGTCGGCTCATCAAATGGTCACCGAATGGCAAATCTTCGCTTTGAGACTCGGCTACCATCGCATCGATTGGCCAGATATCGTCGGCTATCGTTTGTTCGGCTTTCGCTTTCACTTTGCGCAACATGTCGAATGCTGCATTACGCATTACCGTGTAGACCCAAGTGGTCGCAGCGCCTTTATCTACATTGTAGAGATGTGCTTTCTTCCAAACATTAGTCATCGTGTCTTGAACTAGCTCGTTTGCAGCAGCTTCGCCACCCAACTTACTGATACCAAAACGCTTGATCTTAGGAGCGAAGAACTTGAACAAACAGGTGAACGCCTGCTTGTCTCGGTCTGTACCAACCAACACCAGCCAGCTCGAGAGCTCTGTCGGTACTTTGTTGTCTGTAGGTACTTTGTTATCGGGAATAATGACATGCTCCTTGCCGTTCCCTGAACTTCTGCTTTCCACTTGCATAGTAACTAACCATCATGCGAATTTGATGGGCACTACGTGAAAGGAGAAAGTCGGGATCACTTTAATTTAAATTAATTTCTACTATACAAAATTATAGTGAAGAAAAGTGCTTATTGCCCCGTAATGATTTGATTCAAAAAAGGAACTAGAGACGGAAAACTGGCTGGCTCAGTAAATTCTGTTTTCTTTTCCAGTGGGATAGGCATCATTTCGAGCAATCGCGCACAGATCCATTGTGGGCTCTCAAAATCAGGAGTGGGATAGAGTGTTCTTATCGAATCGTGGTCGCGAAACAACTGAACCAAAAAAGCGGTAAACACGTTAGGCACTTTATATTCATCGGTAGGCCAGTGAGGCAACAAGCTGAACTTACTTTTAATCAGGTCATCATCGTCTCGAAACGACCC
Organism: Vibrio sp. 10N.286.48.C11; assembly: GCF_041469805.1. Classification (NCBI taxonomy): domain Bacteria; kingdom Pseudomonadati; phylum Pseudomonadota; class Gammaproteobacteria; order Vibrionales; family Vibrionaceae; genus Vibrio; species Vibrio sp. 10N.286.48.C11. The sequence continues at coordinate 34,798 of NZ_JBFRLK010000003.1, forward strand.
ATGCAATTGCACCAACTTTTCGCCTTCGACATCAATTTCTAATATCTGGTCGTCCGACATATTGAAGTCGACGATGGTCACCTTTGTTCCCCAAGAGCTGAGATGATCAGAGTTAGATTTGTCTTGAGTGGCGATAATGAAACCATCGCCCTGCGCTGCGTGAGCGACCATCGCGAGATACTTTGGCTCAAAAATGCGCAGTCTTTGTCTGCCTCCCGGTAAAAGGAAGATGGGGAGGGGAAACACAGCGAGCTCCAGAGAAGACTCTACGGGTGTTTCTGGTTCGGCGTCTGTCCGCGTGGTCTTCCTAGGTGAATTCGGCACATAGTACTCCTTAGTTCAGATGTGATTCGAGAAGATATACGCGGGGAGGGTGGTGTTCGATCAATTCGCTTCGGCTTATGTTCGCAAAGGGATAGATATTTTGTTGCACCTGTTCATAAATTCATTGTTTTTACCTTTTCTCATACGCGTCATTAGGTAATATATGAACAAATAGTAAGCGAATGGGTAGTTGCCAGACGATGCTTCTATCTGACGTTCTTCTATACCTAACATCGCATCAAAGGAATGGTCATGATTGTTATTTATGGTATCAAAGAGTGCTTAAATCCAATTAAGTTGCAGCTCTCTAATGTGTTGCAGCAGTGCTTGAACAGTGAAATGGGTTTACCCGATGACAAGCGAGCACATCGGTTTGTGCCATTGGAACGAGATGACTTCTTTTACCCGGAAGGAAGAACAGAAGCCTATACCGTCATTGAGATAAATATGATGGAAGGTCGAGCGGTAAACACCAAAAAGCGCTTAATTAAGAAGATATTTTCTGAGATAGAGAAGCAGTTAGCTATCTCTCCAATTGATATTGAAATTTCCATTAAGGAACAGCCATCGCATTGCTGGGGATTTCGAGGGATGACCGGCGATGAAGCTCAAGATCTGAAGTACAAAGTGAACGTCTAGGGTTTAAGCTCTTAACTCTTAACTCTTAACTCTTAACTCTTAACACGTAAGACTTAAGCCAATCTATCGAGTGACGGCTTTGGAATTTGATGCCAAAGCCGTTTTCCTAGTTCTCGACACTAACCTTTAAGCATCTAAGCATCGTCACTCTTTTTTAAATACTGATGCCAATTTTCATTGATCACGTCAAAGTGCTCAACGCAGAACTCTTTTCTGTCTTTCAAATAGTCGTTTTCCACTTCATCGAGCAAGTTCTTATAGGCATCGGGATCGCTGCCATACACCAAGCATAACGTGGAGAAGTAACGCTGCAGGTCGAAACTGTGCTCGTCGATGTATTCCCCCAAGTCGTAATACTCTGGGCGGTCTTCTGACTCGAAAGCGAACATGTCTGCAGCGCTGATAGCAGCGTCGGCCCCATGCTCTACGTAGTTAAGCAGTAGCACGGTTGCTAGGTTATCAACCGCATCTTCTTCTTTACCCAATATGGCAATGTTCTGATCTTCGATATACGCATGCCCAGTCTCGTGTAGCAGGGTGTGCAGCAAGGTATCAATAGCGCCGGTTTGCGCAGATTTCCCATACTCTTTTTCGTATTGGTTCTTCTCAAAGTAATTGAGTGACTCAGCGTAAAAACTGTAAGGGATCAGTACTTGATGGGTTTGTGGATCGTAGAGTGGTCCTTCTTCCCCGCCATATTGAATGGTTAATGGCTTCTCAAACATGAAGAGTTGGTTTGATAGGTCGACCACGGTGTCATTAACGCCACTGCTTTGAATCTCTCGTTTGAGCTGCTCTTCTTCGGTATTTTGCGGTGTAGAGTACTCGACGATTAGGTTACTTTGGGTGGCTTGTTCACTAGATGCATAAGTTGTGGCAAACATTGCACTCAGGGCTAGGCTGCAGGTCAATGTTCGTTTCAATAATGTCATCGGCTATCCTTGTGATTACGTTGCGATTCAGAGTCGTGCTGGGGGTAACAACTCCAAGCTGTGTACCCTGATTTAGTTATTGCGTTAGAGTATAAGTTTAGACGGAATTTTGATGCATCGAGGACTGCAATTTTTGAAGTAGGCGCTATCCTATCAATGAATAATCCGCTTAGAGATTCGCCACAAAGAATAAGTAAGCTGAATGAGCGGTGTCGATGTGATTCGTTTCTATTGGTAATTAACAGATAAATTTCGGTTCAACACAACCCTTGTGCTATACTCCGCGCCCCAATCCGAATTGGCTTGTTTAATCTTAGGAAATTATTATGAGTGTTAAAAACGAACTTCAACAAATTAACAACCGTCTAGACAAGTGTCGCCACAAGTTAGATGCTGCTAAAACTCGTAATGATCGTCCTGTTGTTCGTCAGTTCGAGGAAGAGATTAAGAAGCTAACTAAGAAAATTGCCCAGCTTAAACACAAAGAAAGCTATGATGTGAACCAAGAGCGTAAGTCTCTGGTTGATATGCCATTTAGCCGTGAGATCACTAAGGCTGAGCAAGCGGATATGGGTAAACTTAAAAAGTCTGTTAAAGGACTCGTAATTGTTCACCCAATGACGAAGATCGGTAAAGAACTTCGCATTGAGGTTATGACTGGTTACGCACCGAAAAAATTCTAATTACCAGCGATGGTGATGAAAGAGGAGCTAGAAATAGCTCCTTTTTGCTTTTTTAGGTATTAAGAAAGCAGAGTCAGCGGCATAGATACTCACGCCGTTTTCAACTTTTAGGAGGTGATTGTTGTCACAAATCCTTTTATCTCCTATAAAAGTTAACGTGCTACTAACATGGTACTAAGCGATCGCAGTAATGTGTTCGCTTTTCGAATCCACACTTTCTCTCCAGTTTGTATAAATATAGGTAGAGCAGCACAAATAATTACAGATAAAACTAGACTCATTAGGGAAGATGAGAACGTAAAAAAATAGAGGTTATATGAATCAATTAATTTCAATTGGACCACTAGAATCCTTCCTAATCGCGATTAGTGTTTTGTTTCTAGGTCATTTCGTCAATGCAAAGCTTCCGATTCTCAAAAAGTACAACATTCCAGAGCCCATTGTCGGCGGCTTGATTGTCGCTTTTGCTATTACAGCCCTGCACTTTAACGGCCTTGATCTTGAGTTTTCCTTGCCCCTGCAGAACACGTTTATGTTGATGTTCTTTGCAACGGTCGGTCTTGCGGCGAACTACACGCAGCTGATAAAAGGTGGTGCTAAGGTATTCCTATTCTTAGGGGTAGCGTCGGTTTACATCATTATCCAAAACGGTGTAGGCGTAACCTTAGCTACGGCACTAGGCCTTGAACCCTTGATGGGTTTGATTGCTGGCTCTATCACCCTTTCGGGCGGTCACGGCACAGGCGCGGCTTGGTCTCAAACTTTTGCAGACACGTTTGGCATTGCAAATACGCTAGAAATCGCGATGGCTTCAGCGACCTTTGGTTTGATCATCGGTGGTATTATCGGTAGCCCAGTGGCGCAAAAGCTGATTGATAAAAACCAGCTTGAATCTGAGTACGGCACTGGCACGCAAACACATGAACGCTTCCCTGAACTTGTTACTTACAACGAGTATGAAGAAGACAAAGTGACGGCGAAGAAGGTGATTGAAGTGTTGTTCATCCTTCTTATCTGTATCACGGGTGCGAAGTACCTAGAGCAGTGGGTGGCGACTTTTGAAATTTCTTGGTTGATGATTCCTGACTTCGTTTACGCGTTGTTTGTCGGTGTGTTCATCACTAACGTGTTTGAAGTGACTAAGCTGCATAAGACTGACAGCGAAACGGTCGATATTCTTGGTACGGTGTCATTGTCACTGTTCCTAGCAATGGCGCTAATGAGCCTTAAGCTTTGGAACATATTTGACCTTGCGATTCCGTTCTTGGTTATCCTGGCGGTTCAGGCGGTTGTGTTAGGTATCTTCTCTTACTTTGTGACGTTCAAAGTAATGGGTTCTAACTACGACGCAGCGGTTATGGCAGGTGGTCACTGTGGTTTCGGCCTAGGTGCAACACCAACAGCGGTAATGAACATGGGCTCTTTGGTGAACCGTTTTGGTCCTTCACCACAGGCGTTCATGGTGGTGCCAATTGTTGGTGCCTTCTTTATCGATATCGTTAACCTGATTATCCTTCAGGGTTACATCTCGTTTATCGGTTAATGTTCGCCTTTACTTAAACGCAATGTGCTTATCGCACTAAGATGAATACAAGAAAGCCAGTCTGTTGACTGGCTTTTTTTGTTCTTGTTTATCGAGGTTTTCTTGCCTGATACCCCTGCGGTTAGGGCTCTGTCACATCAATAACTAGGGCGTGTTGATCTTTCGAGCTGATTTTTGCAGTGAGTTGCTGGGTATTTATACAAGGCAGAGGCATCGATGTGTAGCTAGCCTACATGAGAAGCCGATAACGCAGTAGAAATGACCAGCAAACGCTGCCCGAAGGGTTCGAGCTGGGCGCCCCCGCAAAAAGCGTTTTACTCTTTTTTGAGGGAGGTTTGCTTAGAATGACTAGGCTACTTCTCCCTCACCGCGATTAAAACGCTTTTGACTAGGCGTCCCCATCCGAACAAAATTTAACCACGAAAGGTCAACACGCCCTAAAGTGTTGTAACGACTTCATCAAGAGTTAGGCGCGCTTTTGGTTTGCCGTAGTTGTAGTCTTCGCCGTCTTTGTGGTAGCCGATAGCTAGAGCTACATCAACAACGTGACCTTCTAGTTCGTCAGCAAACTCTTCGCTGATCATAGCTGCATCTACACCTTCCATAGGTGTTGAAGCGATACCTAGACGAGCTAGTGTGTGCAGTGTGTTACCTAGTGCGATGTAAACTTGAGACTTAGTCCAGTTACCGTTGAAACCTGTTTCGTCTGTGTTCATTTCTGCGAATGCGTAAGCACCTAAGAATTGCTCGTACATTTCAGCTGGTAAGTGACCAGAGCTTACTTCTGTATCAGCACGCTTCGCGAATTTCTCTTTAGTGTACTTAGGATCGTGAGCAAACAGGATCGTGTGTGACGCTTCTTTCGCATGTGGTTGGTTAAACTGGAACATGTTTTCGAAAGTATTGTGGAAGCGTTGTTTTGCTGCGTCACTCTCAATGATGATGAATTTCCAAGGCTGAGAGTTGATAGAAGAAGCTGACAAGCGAAGTGCTTCTTTGATTACTTCCATGTCTTCCGCAGAGATGCGCTTTTCTGCATCGTATTTTTTAGCTGTGTAACGAGTGTTTAGATCAGTAATGATTGGATGAGTCATGTTGAATCCTAATATCTATCAATAATAAATGTTGTAGGGTTTTATGTTCAGTTACGTCAACAATAAACGGATAACCAATTTAAACGAATCTCAATAGATTGAACGTCTAAATAGTTATCGAACATGCCCCAATAAATCGAGTATCTGCGGTAGCTCAAGTCGATGGGTGTAAGATAATAGAAGAATGACTCGGGAAAAATAGCGAACATATCAAATCACTATGGTTAATAATGTCCATAATGATTCAATAAGTGTGATCTTAATGGAGGTGGAATCTCTAGATTCAGTAGCTTAGTACGCTTTGATACCATATTGGCGCAATAATGGCGGAAGTACGCTGTCTAGGTTGGGGATATCTTCTGGCGTGATTTCGATTAAACCAAAACCATGCTCTTCATAGATTTTTCTCGTAGCTTCACGTTTATTTTCGGCGATTGGCGCAGAATCAGTTCCCCAGAACTGGATGTATACTTTGCCACTTGGTAGATAAAAATCGCTGATCACTTCTTTTGATATCGGAAGCGGACGCTCGTACGCATGGACCACTCCTGCCATATAAAGCCAGTTATCAATGATCAGCTCTCCCTTTGATCGAACATAATGCCCGTCTAAGCTTCGGTGCTTCGCCTCAAATTTCTGACGAAAACTGGAGAATGACACATCGGTCGAGTGGCTTTCAGCATCATGCCCTAGGAATTCAACAACAGACTGCTTTAAACGTTTATTGCGAACCAATGAGTCGTGCCATACCACGAATAAGTTTTGAGTCGCTTTGTCTTCTCTTTGTTCACCTCCGGCTTTTAAGCCTGTAGAGGTGACATGCCAACCGTCTTCTTCTTTTGTTATCCAACCAAGCTCATTGAGCAATAAGTTGATTTTCTTTGCGCTGAGTTGAAAGGCACCGCCGAGCTGAGTGGCGGTCAATGTATTTCCTGAGAATGAATCCAAATCGATAAGAAGTTTCTCTGGCCAGACAATAAAGACACCGAACTTCTTATGTTCGACATATTCCCCACCAAAGCTTTCTCCTCGTTCTGTAAGAACCCAGCGCTCTTGTGAGCGCACGATATAACCCGCTGTTTTTAGATCGCTAAATAAAGTTTTAGCTTCTATGCCTTTTTGTTTAGCGAGTGCGGATGTGGAAATTTTGTCTGACATAGTCTTTTCTCAAATAGCAGAGTGATCCGCTGATGGGTTTTGGTGAGATACATGATGTGATAGCACAGGCGAGTACCATATCACATCTACTAATGCCAACTGCTGCTCACTGGTCTATGTTTTTAGTAGAAAGTCATGTCTGATTTTGATTTTGTGGGAAATGTGGTTCTTTCTGTAATTAAATTACATGATTAGCGATTCTGCTCATCTGGGTGCATATTTTCTATACGTGACACGATGTTCTTTTATACGGTTTATATAGATCTTAGATGCTATATTTTATTAAGTGTGATTTTGATCACTATTTATTTTTAAGTATTACAAGATAAAGCGTGATCTAGATCTTGCGGTAATGATATTTATTCTCATTAATTTGGCTTTGTAATTTTAATTCATGGTATTTTTGTGATCTAAAGTGCTCTTGTTAACCCTAAAGTGTTTTTCGTGTGTGATGGTTGTCACGAAAGTTGGGCTAAGGTGCATTTTAGAAATGTTGTGATACATTTTAATCGACTTTTGAGTACACACTTTCGGTCATTTGACCAACCAATACATTACGGGGTTCTACCTATGTTATCACCAGAAGCAAAGATTAAGGTTCAAAACTTTGGTCGTTTCTTATCCAATATGGTAATGCCAAACATCGGCGCATTTATTGCGTGGGGTTTCATTACTGCACTATTCATCCCAACCGGTTGGTGGCCTAACGAAACGTTAGCATCAATGGTTGGCCCTATGATTACATACCTATTGCCACTATTGATTGGTTACACCGGTGGTAAAATGGTTGGTGGTGACCGCGGTGCGGTAGTAGGTGCCATCACGACAATGGGTGTTATCGTTGGTACTGATATCCCAATGTTCATGGGTGCAATGATTGTGGGTCCACTAGGTGGTATCGCAATTAAAAAATTCGATGAAGCTGTTCACGGTAAAGTGAAGAGTGGTTTCGAAATGCTAGTGAATAACTTCTCTGCGGGTATCATCGGCATGATCTGTGCGATCATCGCGTTCATCGTGATTGGTCCTGCGGTTAAGATTCTATCTGGCGGACTTGCTGCTGGCGTAAACGCAATGGTAGAAGCAGGTGCATTACCTCTAGCATCTATTTTTGTTGAACCTGCGAAAATTCTATTCCTAAATAACGCAATCAACCACGGTATCTTCTCTCCACTAGGTATCCAGCAATCTGAAGAGATTGGTCGTTCAATCTTCTTCTTAATCGAAGCAAACCCAGGTCCTGGTTTTGGTCTTCTACTTGCTTACATGGTGTTTGGTAAAGGTAGCGCGAAGCAATCTGCTGCTGGTGCATCTATCATCCACTTCCTAGGTGGTATCCACGAAATTTACTTCCCTTACGTTCTAATGAACCCACGTCTAATTCTTGCGGTAATCGCAGGTGGTATGGCGGGTGTATTCACTAACGTAGTGTTCGATTCTGGCCTTATCTCTCCAGCATCTCCAGGTTCTATCTTCGCAGTCTTACTGATGACGCCAAAAGGCTCTTACATCGGCGTGATTCTATCGGTTATCGCAGCAACGGCAGTATCGTTTGTTGTAGCGTCAATCCTCCTTAAAACATCAGCGCAAGATGATGAGGAAGATTCACTAGAGAAAGCTTCTGCACAAATGAAAGACATGAAAGCGTCTTCTAAAGGTGCAGCATCAGAAGCAAACGTAAACCTAGCGGATGTAAAAGCAGTTTATGTAGCGTGTGATGCGGGTATGGGTTCAAGTGCAATGGGTGCGGGTCTACTACGTAAGAAAGTAGCAACAGCTGGCCTAGACATTGAAGTGACCAACTACGCAATCAACAATCTACCGGCTGATTCGCAAATCGTTATTACGCATAAAGACCTAACAGACCGTGCTCGTAGCACTGTGCCAGGTGCGATGCATATGTCTCTAAGCAACTTCCTAGACGGCGGTGTATACGACCAACTAGTTGCTGAACTTGTCGATGCTCAAAGTGGTGAAGCGAAAGTAGAAGCTCCGGCGTCTGCTGCAGCTCCAGCACAAGAAGGCAACAAGCTTGCACTGACAGACGACAGCATCTTCCTTGGCCTTAAAGCGACTCAAAAAGAAGACGCAATCAAGTTTGCTGGCGAACAATTAGTAAAACTTGGCAACGTATCACCAGAATATGTAGATGGCATGTTTGCTCGTGAAGAGCTTGTGTCTACTTACCTAGGTGAGTCTATCGCTGTGCCACACGGCACAATCGAAGCGAAACAATATGTACAAAAAACCGGCATTGTTTTCTGTCAGTACCCTGAAGGTATTCAGTGGGGCGAAGATGAAGATGATATCGCGAAGATGGTTATCGGTATTGCCGCACAAGGCGATGAGCACAACATGGTGCTGATGGCTATTACCAATTCACTCGATGATGAAGAAGCTGTGGAATGCCTACAGAACACAACAAACCCTGCTGATGTTCTACGTATTCTCAACGGAAACTAAAAAGCTCTAGTCAAGCTCCTGAGTGAAGGAGGCCGGTATCCCCCTACTGGCCTCATTTTCGGTCTTAATCTTTCTAACAAGATTCAGTCTGAATAGCTTACTGCTTAATGCCTAGGGCACATCGTCAAGGCATGTTGTTGAGCAGTTAGCTATCTAGATTCAAATATTTATAAGGTCAAAATTATGAAAGCGTTACATTTTGGTGCAGGTAATATCGGTCGTGGTTTCATTGGTAAGCTTCTTTCTGATGCTGGTATGAAGGTTACGTTTGCTGACGTAAATGAAACGGTTGTAAATGCGTTAATTGAACGCCAAGAATACCCAGTTAAGATTGTTGGCGAAGAGTGTGTTGTCGAAGTTGTTAAGAACGTGACAGCAGTAAACTCAGCGACAAGCGCAGTAGTAGATTGCATTGCTGAGTCTGATCTTGTGACGACTGCAGTGGGCCCTACGGTTCTTAAAATCATCTCTAAGTCTATCGCTCAAGGCATTGAAAAGCGTGCAGCAGCAAACAACACTGCACCAATGAACATCATCGCGGCAGAGAACATGGTTCGCGGTACTAGCCAATTAAAAGCAGCCGTGTTAGAGCACCTTTCTGATGAAATGAAAGCGTTCACTGAAGAGCACATTGGCTTTGTTGATTCTGCGGTTGACCGTATTGTTCCACCGGCAGAAGCGGGCGAAACAGATCCTCTAGCGGTAACGGTTGAAACGTTCAGCGAGTGGATCGTAGATCAAACACAATTCAAAGGTGAGATTCCAAACATCCCAGGAATGGAATGCACTGATAACCTAATGGCTTTCGTTGAGCGTAAACTGTTCACGCTAAACACAGGTCACTTGGTAACGGCATACCTTGGTGTGCTTGCAGGTCATGAGACTATTAAAGACTCTATCGAAGATGACGTAATCCGCGCTGAAGTAACAGCGACGATGGAAGAGAGTGGTGCGGTTCTGATTAAGCGTTACGGCTTTGATCCAGAAGCACACGCTGCCTACATCCAAAAGATTCTAGGTCGTTTTGCTAACCCGTTCCTACGTGATGAAGTAGACCGCGTTGGTCGTCAGCCAATTCGTAAACTGAGCCCGCAAGACCGCCTAGTTAAGCCTCTAAACGGTACATTAGAGTACGGCCTACCGAATGCTCACCTAGTAAAAGCAATCGCTGCTGCGTTCCATTACAAGAACGAAGACGACCCACAAGCGGTTGAACTTCAAGCAATGTTCGCAGAAAAAGGCTTTGCTGAGACATTAGCGCATTATTCTGAGCTGAATAGTGACTCAGAAGTTGTTAAACTAGCGGAAGAAGCTTATCTAGCATTGAAATGATAAACCATCAAAGTGCCACACCAGTGGCACTTTCTTATTGTCGAGCCGTTATGCCAATACAAACAAGCCATGAAACTGAATTACTCGAAGCCCTTTCGGAAGCTGAGAGTGCTAGCGCCTGCCTAATGGCTGCTTATGATGCATTGGACGACACGGTAGATGCCGTATTAAAAAACATCTTTAAGAAAGACGACACTGCAATTAAGTTCGTTGTCGAGCCACTTCTCAACAGTGGTGGGCCGTTAGGCGAGATCATGATTCGTGCTAAGTTGCTACTCGGACTTGGCGTGATCAGTAAAGAACTCTACGACGATCTAGAGGTTTTCGTTACCTTGAAAGAGTGGGCGAAAATACAGGGTGAAGACACCAGCTTTACAGAAGTTGATGTGATATTTGAGCTCAACAAGGTGCACGCGATTCAGCGTATTATGCCTATCGAATATGACGCGGAGATGGTGGAAACGATGTCTGGCCCAATGCTTGAAATGTTCTTGGGGCGACATAATCAAAAGGTGAAGTCGACGATCGTATTAGCTATCACTGACATTATCACTACCCTATGCCGAGATAACGCGCTGAGCTCTTAGCTCTAGTTTGCAGCTCTGCTTATCTTGTTTCACATCCTACATAACTTGTAGCTGTTCGTTCGTTTCAATACAAAGATTAAAATGATGGCGGTTTCTCTCGTTGGAGAAATCGCTTTGTTGTTTTTGTGCTTCTAAAAAATATCCGAAATATCTTCCCATTAAATACAAAAGCAGCAGGCACAAAAAAAGCCACATTCAGTGGCTTTTTCTATTCAAGACGCTCTCTTTATAAAAACGCCCTGCTATTCAAGACTATAGGAATTATAGGTCTTGGATGTTCTCAGCTTCTAGCTCTTGGAAGTAGCGTAGAGTCTTAACTTTTAGCTCTTGTTGAGCTGGCTCATCAGCAACGATGATAGCTTTACTGTGCATCTGTAGAGCTGTAACAGTCCACATGTGGTTTACAGAACCTTCGATAGCCATTTGAAGCGCTTGAGCTTTGTTGTGGCCTAGAGAAAGGATCATCACTTCTTCTGCATCTAGAAGAGTCGCAACACCGATAGTTAGTGCGTATTTAGGAACTTGGTTGATGTCGCCATCGAAGAAACGAGAGTTCGCGATACGAGTGTCTTCAGTCAACGTTTTGATACGAGTGCGTGAAGATAGAGAAGAACCTGGTTCGTTGAATGCGATGTGACCGTCGATGCCTACGCCGCCCATGAACAGGTTGATTTTGCCGTATGAACGGATTTTCTCTTCGTATGCTGCACAGTGAGCATCGATATCTTCAGCTTTGCCGTCTAGCAGGTTGATGTTTTCTGCTTGGATATCAACGTGGTTGAAGAAGTTCTCGTGCATGAATGTGCGGTAAGACTCTGGGTGGTTAGGGTCGATGCCAACGTACTCATCCATGTTGAATGTTACAACGTGCTTGAAGCTAACTTCGCCAGCTTTGTAAAGTTCAATTAGCTCAGCGTAAGTAGTTAGAGGTGTGCTACCAGTAGGAAGACCTAGTACAAATGGACGCTCAGCCGTTGGAGCGAACTTGTTGATTGAATCTGCGATATGACGAGCAGCCCATTTACCTACTTTAGCTTTGTTGCTTAATGGAATAAGTCTCATTGATTTTGCCCCTAGAAATAAAATTTTATAGTGTTCTGAAACATTAATTCGCATTATAAAATAAGTTATCCAGTTCCGCTATTGTTTTAGGTCAAGTTTTTGCTTTTTTCGTCGTAACTGTGACTGGAACTCTCAAAATTGCACAATTATTGTATGGATATTTGGTGGCGTTAAACAAGATTAATACGTTTGTCATATACAGCAATGTTGATCTAATTCAGCACCTGAAAGGGTTGGTGTGTTTCTATGCCTTGATACGATTATTGCAATAATGGCATCGCTCGAACCATTGACGAATTTTGGTGCATTAACGTGTTTCGAGTATAAACAAGCGTTGAGCGTATAGTTGAAACTAGAAAAATAATGATGGCAATGGAGCGCTATCGTGATAAAAGACAGGGGCAGGATGAAGAACGATGAATCTCAGTGGGATGAATACCCATAAGATTGAACGAGAGCTGTGTTTTAGTCACGCTATCGCTATGAATTGTATATAAATATTGGTAAAAATGGATAGGTTGGCTAAACTTACCAATTACAAAGAAGATGTGTGTTTGAAGGCAAAAAAAAGCCCAAAGTGATGAGGTATCACTTTGAGCGATTTTACTAATCTTCTAACACTAACTCACTTTCGTATTCTTCCCTAGATACGTCGCCGCGTTTGCAGCCGTTTAGGGTGTGAAAGCGACGGCGTCCACGAGCCAGTTGAATGTACTTCAACCAAACACGCTCTAACTTGGACTTTGCCTTATGAGGGTGAGACAACACTTTAATGAAGTGTTTTTCTTCTGCATTGATTGGTGCTAGTTCACCAGTTTCAAGTGCAAGCATAGTGTCACCAAACAAGGTTAGGATTTCCTCTTCTGAAAGAGTAAAATCACCCGACTTAGCGAACCCTCTCGGGAATTTAATGGTGTCATAAAAACGTTTTTTTCCGTGTCGGAATTCGGTCTCAGACATATCAGCCTCAGTAATGTGGTTAGATAGAAATTAGTGTTTATTGCTCACGCGAAAATATTGTTAAAAGGCTAAAATAGGAAACAAAATGTTTTTGCCTTTACGATAAACAATCCTAGATCGGCTAGTTAGCAGATTTATTACAGAGATGTATTTGATGGATGTGAAAGTATTTAGAACCTTTCTTGAGGTTGCAAGGGTGCGCCATTTTGGGCGTGCAGCTGAAAACTTGTATTTAACACAAGCGGCGGTGAGTGCGCGGATCAAACAGCTTGAAGGCTATTTTGATACTCAGCTCTTCATTCGTGACCGCAATAACATCAAACTCACATCTTCCGGTGAACGTTTGATTGGTTATGCCGAAGTGATGGTGTCCACCCTACAACAAGCCAAATTTGAGCTGTCGTTAGAGAGTGGTAAAGCCTTGCAGTTAACGCTGGGCGGCACGCCGAATATTTGGGATGCGTATCTGCAAAACTGTTTAAGTGTGGTAACCGACTCTTTTGGTGGTTACGGCTTTATGGCAGAGGTGATGGGGCGCGAGCAACTGAACCGTAATTTGTTAGAACGAACCTTAGATATGGCTTTCGCGTTCGATCAGATCAAAGCAGAAGAGCTGAACTGTAAAAAAGTCGCTGACTTGGTTTTGGTGTTGGTATCAACGCAGCAAGATGATCTGGAATCTGTATTTCAACATAAGTATGTTTATGTGGATTGGGGAACGCGCTTTGGTTCTGAACACGCAGAACGTCACCCTAAAGTGCCAGCACCGTACCTACGTACCTCTACAGCCCGTATCGCCCTCGATTTCATTTTAGAGAAAGGCGGCAGTGCGTATCTTCCGGTGTCTCTAGTCGAACCTTTTATCGATTCGGGTCAGCTGCACAAGGTGAAAGGGGTTGAAGACTGGTATCTCCCAATTTATCTGAGCTACCGTAAAAGCAGTACCTCGGTTGATGCGATCATGCAGGTTGAGAAGTTGGTTAATGAGATTGACCCATCGACGGCTTACACATTGCAGCAAGCCGCTGAACAAGCACCTGAGTAACGGCATTCGCGGTAAGCAGTGGCTTTGCTGATTAGATTCAATAAAAAATGGCTCCCAACTAATTGTATAGTTGGGAGCCATTTTTGTTTTAAACCAGAAATGTACTTCTTTTCGGAACTAGAGATCGTTTCTAATTCCATAAATATCGTTTAAGCCTGGTATGTGTAGCCTTTATTAAAAGCCCTATAGGTTCATTAGATTCTCAATAGACTCTTCAAGAGAGTGTGACTTGTACGAATGGATTTGATTGCCATCCGTTGCGTCAATCTCGATCATAGAAATCCCGTTGTCCGCTTTGTCTTCAAGAAAGCTTAGAGACTGCTCGACTGATTGACTGGTGAGAACCTGTTGATTTGATAAAACAATACGACATGTGTGTAGAACCATAGCCTTTTCCTTTTTATATTCGATAGGTCTCTGCATCTTGGCGTGCTAAGTACCGATCGTTGACGTTGTGAGAAGAATGTCCTCTCTAGGTTAAATTTAGTCGAATTGAATAAAATTAAAACCCTTTTTTGTGATTTATCTGACCTTCGCTTCCGAAAGTGGCTAGCGACAATGGTGGTTCACGGTAAACTTTTAGGTATCGGATCAAACGCTATGGTAAGTGGGAAGAGTACGGCATGTCGAAAAAGATCAATCACAACAGCAGCTTAACCAGTGAGCAGTGCCATTTGGCTCGATATGCACGAGATGCTCGCTTTGATGGGATGTTTTTTACAGCGGTGAAAACGACAGGAATTTTTTGTCGCCCGATTTGCCCAGCCACACCACCCAAAGAAGAAAACGTCGAATATTTTTCCCATCAAGCTCAAGCATTGAAAGCGGGATATCGTCCTTGTTTACGTTGTCGACCAGACAGCGCACCTTTTTCGCCGGCTTGGAAGGGCGTCGAAACCACTTTCTTACGTGCGATGCAGTTGATTGATAATGGCGCTCTGAATTCAGGATCTATCGTCGACCTTGCAACGCGGTTAGGTATTTCAGATCGTTATTTACGAACCTTATTCGACAATTACATCGGCGTGTCACCCAAGCAATATAGTCTGTACAGTCAATTGATGTTTGCCAAGCAGTTGCTGCACACCAGTAGCATGAGCATTACTGATGTCGGCTTTGCTAGTGGCTTCAATAGTACGCGCCGTTTTAATGATGCCTTTCAAAAAGAGCTGCAGCTTTCGCCAAGCCAAATTAGGCGAGCGAAGCCAAGTGACACTCAGAGTAATCATATTCAGCTTGGTTTTCATGGACCCTTAGATTGGAACCACTTGTTGAGGTTTTATCGACGAAGAATGATTGAGGGCTTAGAAGGCGTTGGCGAAGATTATTATAAGCGCACGGTAAATGTGAACGGGTCAAAGGGTTGGTTCAAGGCGACTTTAGCCAAAGATAACCGCTTGGATATTGAATTCGAGTTGGATGATATAAGCCAATTAAGAAGCTTGATTGCGAATATCCGCCGTATGTTTGATCTTGATGTCGATATTGCCAAGGTTGAGACGTTCTTTACGACTATCGATCCTAACTTGGTGGCTAAGAGTGGTATCCGTATTCCTGGCGTGTGGAGTGCTTGGGAGGCAGGCGTGAGAGCGATTCTAGGACAGCAAGTTTCAGTAACCGCGGCGATTGGTCAGCTTAACTTATTGGTCAAAGAGCTTTCTGATGAACATGAGAAAGCCAGCTTCCCAACACCAAAACAGATAGCGGACGCTGATGTTAGCTTCTTGAGAATGCCGGGAAGCCGCAAAGAGACCCTAAAGCGTTTTGCCGAATACATGGTCGACAATGAAGCTGAGCATCCTTCCAAATGGATTGAGCTAAAAGGGATTGGGCCTTGGACTATTCAATATGCACTGCTTCGCGGGTTAAGCGAACCTAATCATCTGTTGGTTGGTGACTTGGTGGTGAAGAAGTTTATTGAGCATCGCCCCGCCATCAACACGGAGAGTGTTTCGCCTTGGGGTAGTTACGCCACGTTCCACTGTTGGAATCAGTCTTAATCGGAATACTAAGCTAGGAGATATCATGGACAACCGTTTTACTTACTATGAGAGCCCATTGGGAACCGTGACGTTACAGGCGAACGATGAAGGCTTGCTCGGCCTTTGGTTCGAGACACATACCACCAAGCCGGAACCGTTGGGTGTTCAAGATGATAGCTTTCCGATCTTTGCATTGGCTATCGAGCAGCTTAATCGCTATTTCTCGGGCGAAGCTATTCAGTTTTCTGTGCCGATTGCAGCCAAGGGCACGCCATTTCAGCAGTCGGTTTGGCAGGCGCTGACGACCATTCCTTATGGAGAGACTTGGAGCTATGCACAACTGGCCGATGCGATAGGCAATCCGAAAGCCGTTCGTGCTGTGGGTTTGGCGAATGGCAAAAATCCGGTTTCAGTGATTGTGCCGTGTCACCGTGTGATTGGTAAAAACGGCAAACTGACGGGTTATGCAGGTGGCGTAGAACGTAAACAGCACTTATTGGTGATAGAGGGAAGAGAGCAAGACTAGCAAGCGATTTAGCCATGAGCCTGTCGAGATGCTGGCTGAATATCTCGTACTACTTAATGGTGAAGGCGAGTGGTTCTTAAAATATGACTTTGCATTAAAATCAACGCTTTCTGGGAAATATCGATTTGGTTGCATATTCTTTGACTATGTTCTCTAGGCAAGGATGCCCAAATGAATAGATTCCCCTTACTAATATCTGGCTGCAGCTCTGCATTATTGCTGACAGGTTGTTTAACTGATACCAGCCGACCTTTCGAGGTTCCACAGCTTGCTCTGTTCAAAGGTATGTATGAGAACGCAGATAATGACAGTTATCTACTTTTTGAATCCGGGCAAGTGACTTATCAAACAACGGATAATTCCGTGACTCGAACCTATCGTGTTGATGATGACTTGATCACCATTGAATTCAATTCTGGAAGCAGCCGAACTGACTCTAGACTAGTGATGCGCATTCAACAGAAGGGCGAGATGCTAACTTGCAACCAATGTCCAGCGATACAATTGAGTAACGTCTGGACACTTGTAGATAAGCCTGTGAAAGACAGTTCGAACTAGAAAAGAACTCCGAATTAGAAAAGATCGCCATTAAGCCATAGGTGTGCAGCGATACTGACGGCATAGCCAATCATGATCACTGGCATCCATTTCAAGTGGCCAAAGAAGGTGTATTTGCCATGCGCCGCACCCATTAACGCCACACCTGCCGCACTACCAATAGATAACAAGCTGCCGCCAACGCCTGCGGTTAAGGTGATCAGTAGCCAGTTACCCATCGACATTTGAGGTTCCATCGATAACACGGCAAACATCACCGGAATGTTATCGACAATCGCAGATAAGATCCCCACCATGATGTTGGCCCAAATTGGATCCCATTGGCTATACATCACGCCAGAGGCAAGCTCCAAGTATCCCAGTAGACTCAAGCCACCGACACACATTACCACGCCGTAGAAGAACAGCAGAGTGTCCCATTCGGCATGGGACACTCTTCGAAATACATCAAAGGGCACGACTGAACCGAGTCGCTTCAATGCCCCCCCATCATTGTTGGCAATCGCCACCGCTTTTTTCTTCGCCAGTGAATTTGGTAAGGTCTTACGCAAGAAATAACCAAAGAACTGTAGATACGCCAGCCCCATCATCATGCCCATTACTGGAGGGAAGTGGAGTACGGCATGGAAAGCAACCGCAGTGCCGATGGTCATGATGAACAACAACACGATGCGTCTTGCACCGCGTTTTAATTCAACGTGCTGATGCACCGTGTCGGGTTGGGTTGTGGGAACAAAGTAAGACATGATCATTGCAGGGACGAGGTAATTCATCACTGAAGGAATAAATAAGGGAATGAATTCACTGAAGCTCACATAACCAGCCTGCCACACCATCAACGTTGTGATGTCACCGAATGGGCTGAACGCGCCGCCAGCGTTAGCGGCTATCACGATATTCACACAGGCTAGGTTAACGAATTTAGGGTTAGATCCTGCGACTTTCAGAACCACGGCGCACATCAATAGAGCTGTGGTGAGGTTGTCGGCGATCGGTGAGATAAAGAAGGCCAGAATACCGGTTAGCCAGAACAGAGAGCGGAAATTAAAGCCTTTGCCCACCATCCACGCTTGCAGCGCATCAAACAGTCTTCTCTCTTCCATGGCGCTGATGTAGGTCATGGCGACGAGTAGGAAAAGTAACAGCTCAGCGTATTCCAGTAAGTTGTGTTCGAGTGCTTGCTTAGCGACTTCAACAAGGTTGTGTTCTTGGTAGATAAAACCAATGATTATCCAGATCAGTCCTGCTGCAAGTAACACTGGCTTAGATTTTCGGAGCTTTAGGTACTCTTCCATCATCACCACGATGTAGGCGACAACGAAAATGGTCAGGGATAGGTAGCCAGCGAATGAGTTGGTGAGCTTGAGTGGTTCTCCCAACTGAGAAGTGGCAGCACCTGCTACCGAAGAAAAGAGTAACAAAGAGAGAACAGCAGAAAGCTGGATACCTAACATGGATTACGCTCCGAAGTTAATAAGTTATTAACACGGGTAAAAGAGTAGACCTAAATAACCATGTGCAGTGTGATAGATATCTTAATAATTCAATAGATTATAATGAAAGGAATAGACTGTGATGTGAACGAAATACGGTCTTACATACTCAAAATTACTGTCTTCCACACTTAAGTTAAAGACTAAAGACTAAAGACTAAAGACTAAAGACTAAAGACTAAAGACCAAAGAAAAAGCCCTACCGGACTCAGTGCCGATAGAGCTTATTCGAAATTGCCAACATTATGCAGCATTGAGATCAAACGTCAGTGTTTGTTCTGCTGCACATACTTCAACAGGCCAGCCATAGGATTGGTATTCAAGCGCAAGTTTGTCCGCTACTACGCGAGATACTGTTGCAGTGATCCACATGCCTTTGCCCATTACTTGATATTTAAGCGTTCTCATTTCCATAGTCATCACCGTTCTCCTTCTATATTGGCTGCGCGAAGTCTATAGCACCTCTGAGGGCTGAAATTTCGAATTAAGCTCAAATTCTTTATAAAATGGCTCACTGTTTGCGCTTGGCTCAAAACTCAATCAACTAAGGGAAAACGGTTGCGTTCTGGAAGCAAAATCACTTTTTAAGTCTCTGTATTATAATCGAATTAAAATTGACCAGAAAAACAATGTAAGAGATCTCTTACAGCATTATCAGAGATCGCACTAGGTAAAAACTTCTCACTAGAAGCCAGACTTGTGTGGCGATTGTGTGCGTTTTTGGTTGCGCTGTTGAAGCAAGATTTTTTAGTTTTGTATGTGAAATATTCTAATTTATTTAGCGTATGGTCCTGCTTTTAAATCCAAATCACAGTTTTATATGTTGCTGTGCTTCTTTTATTTAAACCGATACGCTATTTGATTTTGGTCATTAACCTTTCGCTCATTAGTTTGCACTATCTATATGTGTTCTGTTCCACATAAACGAGATGTATAGAGGTCCTTATGACTAATCCAACCAAAACCGATCGTAAAGTCACGATCGGCAGCTATATCGCACTCGCGTTCGCGATGGTGTTCTTTTCAGGCTTAATGCAGTCCAATGAATGGTATGGAGTGTTCGATTTTACAACGCTCAACGGTTCATTCGGTAAGGTCGCTTACGATGTGAGTGAAACGGCCGATGGTATTCAAGCGGCAACGACGTCACTGCGTGGTAAAGGCGGTAGTGGTGCTCGCGACGGTTTCATTTTTGCTTTGACACTTATTCCGACCGTGATGTTTGCACTGGGTATGATCAACGTACTTGAGCACTACGGTGCACTGGATGCGGCTCGTAAACTACTGACACCTCTGCTTCGCCCTCTGATGGGTATTCCGGGTAACTCAGGCTTGGCACTGATCGCTTCTTTGCAAAGTACCGATGCTGGCGCAGCGATGACACGTCAGCTGAAAGACGAAGGACATCTGACTAAGCGTGAAACCGATGTGTTCACCATGTTCCAGTTTACGGCGGGTGCGGCGATCGTTAACTTTTTCTCTTCAGGTGCGGTGCTGTTCACTCTAACCGCGATGGACGGCTCTTTAGCGGTGACATCGTCAATTGGTTTGGCTGTCGCTGTGATGTTTATCTTTAAGTTTGTCGGCGCGAATCTGTTCCGTATTTACCTCAACATTACTGAAGGCAAAGAAGACAAACCAAAATCAGACAAAGAACAAAAACTGGAAGAGGAAGTAGCATAATGAGCGAAGTTAAAGCAAAGAAACCAATGGTTACTGATATTTTCGTTGAAGGTGCTAAGAAAGGCTGGGTTATTGCGACTACCTCTACGGTACCGAATGTTCTGATGGCGTTTGTGATCATCAAGGCATTGCAGATAACGGGTGCGCTGGATTTGATGGGCAGTGTATTTGCTCCAATTATGGCGGTATTTGGTTTACCTGGCGAAGCGGCAGCGGTATTGATCGGTGCGTGGATGTCGATGGGTGGCGCGGTGGGCGTGGTTATCACGCTGTTTGACCAAGGTATTCTGAACGGCAACCATATAGCTATCTTGGCGCCAGCTATCTACTTGATGGGCTCTCAGGTGCAATACATGGGCCGTATTATGGGACCAATTGGTACTGAAGGTCGCTACATCCCGGTGATGATCGCGATTTCGGTATTGAATGCGTTAGGTGCAATGTTCTTGATGAACATTATTTTGTAACGTGACTTTGAACGGTTAGCTGCGAACAGCTTTCAGACGTTACAAAAAAGGAAACCCCGTTTGGCTTTCACCAAACGGGGTCTATTCTTTTCGTAGCCATCCTGCTACTGCGCGTTACTTATCTTTCAATAGGTAACTGGTGCTCCCTGCATCGTTCCTTGACGTGGCTAAATCCTTTAACCTATCCAATTCATCGCCGTCCTAGCGGTGTCCTTGCAAACTCATCATCCTGATAAGCGACTCTATCCTAGAGCATAACTTCCTTGCTGATAACTCATCCTAAGCCATCAAATCTTCATCCTGAAGATACCTAATCCGTTAGGCTTTTTCCTGTTCCTGCCAACTCCCTGTCGACATGTGTATTAAACACTGCAGAGGCTTTGCTCACAATCCACCCTAAGAAATAAATGTACCCACTGATCGAAAGAAATATGCGTGGATTCATACAAAACAAGGGCTTGGGTTTGTATTTTAGGAATTTTCTGCGAAGCTTGATTGTGATCTCTTACGTTCGGTGTGAGAGATCTCTTACAAGTACTCGGGTGCGATTTTCATTTTATCTCGGCGGGTGTTGTCGAACAGATAACAAAGAACACTGAGTAAACACAAAATAATAGGGAAATATGATGGTTACAGCACTTTACGCAGCCTTGCTGACGATCGTAATGATTTGGTTAGCAATAGAGGTGATCAAGCAAAGGCGAATCAATCTTGTTGCTCATGCTGATGGCGGTGTCGAGTCGTTACAGATAGCACGTTCGGCACAAAGTAATGCTATGGATTACATCCCAATCACCGTTATTTTGATGGGATTGTTAGAGATGAATGGCGCCGGTGTGTGGCTGATTCATGTCATTGGTGTGGCGTTTATTCTGGGGCGTGTGATTCATGCGAAAGGGATCTTAGCGAAGAACTTCAAAGGTCGAAAAGTGGGTATGGTGTTAACGCTTATCTGCATGATCTCTTTGATTGTCCTAAACTTAGCTTACCTACCTTTTGATAAAATGTTCTAGGGAGCATTATGGCGTTGCGTCTTCCTCCTGCTTGGGCGATTGTCCTCGCAGGCTTGATACTCAACATCATGGCGATTGTCATGTCGAGCTTGGTGCTCGATAAAATTGAAGCTGAGAAAGCGGAGTACAACGATCGCAAATACGGCAATGTGTACTCAATACAGCTTGCTTGGAATACGATTGAAACCCTAGAGCGCAAGCGTGAAGCGATTTTGATTCACCTTGATAAACTAGAAACGGTGCAGCCGACCACGGTTCTCGACGAAGCACTGCGTGGGCAACTTAGGCGTTGGGTGAGTAGCGAAGTGCCAAGTATCTCTTTGGCTCACTTACCGAAACTGATGATGCTGATAAACAGTGCACAAGAAGCACAACGAACTCGAATCGATGATTACTATTTGGATAACCTGACCTTGGTTGAGTTAATCCAAAGGCTTGATGAGAAAATGGCTTTCTATAAGAACATCGCCCTGTTTCTTCAAGTATTTGGCTTGGCGCTTATCTTAGCTCGCGACCTCGCTAGAAGACCTTAATCTTAACCTTAATGCCTCCATTTACTTATCGACTTGTATCGTTAGCGAGACTCATTTGGCAGGTTAGGGTGCTGTTGGCCTTGGTACTTTGGTAACTGTTCTTTTAGCCCCTTAAACGTGCTCAGTGCACTGCCTATCGATAACTTGTTCATCAACCAATTTGGTAAGATGCCCCCTGCGTTCGCATACGCGGTGTAGGTGATGTAGGTATTGCCATTAGTCAGCGGTTGCAGTGTCCAAAGTGCGTCCACATCGTAGATTCGAATGTACCCCGACTCTTTCGCCAAATAGTTCGACGCATCCTTTATCGACAAAACAAACTGCCCACCCTCGATGCTGTATTTTGAGTAGGTCACCATGTCTCGATCTCTGGCAGGCCACGGTGCTTTGAATTGGGTATAGACGATGTTTTCATCTTCAGATATCTGCATCAACACACGGCTTTGCGATACATTATCTATCCAGTTTGGCACGTTCTCACTGTCTTCCAATAACAGTAAAAAACCGGAGTAAGTGGTGGACGTTTGCATCTGTGCTCGTATTTCGACCAAGCCTTCGCTGTGTGGCCTTTTATCAATCATGATGCCATCTTCACTTTTGACGAACTGCCATGGGTTGGCATAAGTCAGTGTCGATAGGGCGCAGAGGCCGAGTGCCAAAATCCTAGGTAATGTCATTATTCTTCCATAAAAAGAAAAGCTTATCTGCTAGGAGTATAGAATAGAAATGGACTTAGTAGGTGTTGCCAATCGCTTTGGGTTGGCCTCTTTGGGGAAAATCCCAATGAAAACGGAAGCGTTCGGTCGCTTCCGTTTTATTCTTGGGCAATGGATAAGCGCTGTAGGCTAGAGCTTATAGGCTTCTACGGTTTTGATGGTTGTCCAGTTGCTGTTGGCGTCTTGGATGAACTCTTGTGTATTCTCCAGCCAGCGTTTCTGAACCGATTTGTCTAAGTTCAGATACAACTTTCCATCTTCCATCTTCCATCTTCCACCTTCCAAGCGAGAGGGTCGGTTTCAAACTTCTTACCCATGGCTACTCCAAACGCGCAGTAACCGCCATATTGAGGGGCATAGGCTTCTGGATTGGCTCGAAATTCATCTCTGTTTTTACTGCTCGCAAAGTTATAGATCGCATTCTTATAGGTCGCTGTGAACTCAGATGTGCCTTTTACTGGACCTTTATTGGCAAAGTAAGCGACAGGATCATAGCCTTTAATTGCGAGGTTATTGCTGTCGACACTCATATCAAGGTCTGCTGCCATTAACGAAAAGCTGGTGCCTAGTAACGCGGCCATTAGAGTGATTTTTTGACTGGTCGATTTCATGTGTGACATATCAAGTTCCTTGTCAGTGTTGGTTATCTTGTTTGAAATAATTTAGCCCACTCGTCCGGTCTATAGAGGGACAAAAGAACTAAAAACTAAGCGAATCGTTCGGAGGATGCATGGATCTGCTTTCACAACTAATGGAACACTTCTCGATACGCACTGGCGTTTTCTATTCTGGAAACCTGTGTGGAGTATCGTCATTTAACGCGCAACAAGGTAAAGAGGGCCACCTTCATGTATTGAGCGCGGGGGAGTTGAGCTTGTCTAGCGCTCACACGGAACACAGGCATTTGTCGCAGCCTTGCATTGTTTATTTGCCGAAATGGCGTCACTGGCCGCGATGTCTCGTACTCAGTTTATTGAAGCGTTCAAACGGGAAGTGGGTGAAACGCCGGGAGATTATGTGCAAAAGTGGCGAGTCTCTGTTGCTCAATCTCTGTTATTGCAAAATAAGCCGATCAATTGGGTCGCTGATGAAGTGGGTTACAATAGCTATTCAGGATTCTCACGTGCTTTTCAACATGTTGCCGGAGTGTCGCCGCGCCTTTGGCTAAAGCAAAATGCGTCGTGAAACGGCAGGCAATCCCCACCCGATTTATGGCTATTCGTATCTGGCTGGTCTATGTTTTAGCGGAAATTGTATGTAGTTTGTTCTTTTATCGGAAGAGGGTGTAAAAAGGTGGACTTTATAAGCTCGTTGTAACATCCTGCCCGTCCTATTTTATCTAGACACCAATGAGACGAAGTGCCTGCTGAACATTATTCAGCCTCCCGTATCTCATTAAAGTATTAAGGAGTTCAACTTGAACCTATTTGTAAGAGACCTTACCGTTATCGATTCTTCATACATCTGTGAACACAGAGGGGTCGTAGGAGATAGTTGGATTTTAGATGTCACCATGTCTGGTGAACTTAATGAAATGAGCATGGTGCTGGATTTTAGCAAGGTCAAAAAGCAGATCAAACAGCTTGTCGATGAGCATGTTGATCATCGTTTGCTGCTGCCAATGCAGAGCGCTGCAATTGTTCTTCAAGCGAGCAAAGCGGGCTACTCTAAGGTTGATGTGTTGCGTGGTGACAAGAGTCTTCATCTACATTGCCCTGATGAAGCATATTGCCTCATTGATGCAGAAGCGATCACCATCGAGAGTGTGACCGCACACGTTTACAATATTCTTCGCGATAACCTACCAAGTAACGTCACAGGGTTAGAGATCACCCTACGTCATGAGAACATTAATGGCGCGTTCTACCACTACACCCATGGTTTAAAAAAGCATGATGGCAACTGCCAACGCATCGCGCATGGTCACCGTTCTCCAGTAGAAATCGTGGTCGATGGTCAGCGTGACGGGCAACGTGAACAAGCATTTGCTCAGCGTTGGGAAGACATTTATTTAGGTTCTAAAGAAGACCAAGTTTCAGTTTCATCACTTAACCTGAGTGAACATGCGAACAGTGTGAATGATGAAAGTCACTATGGCTTCCGCTACACCGCGCCACAAGGCGAATTTGAGCTAGCGATTGCTAAGAGTGAGACGGAAATTTTGCCGACCGATACCACGGTGGAATTACTTGCTGGCTATATTGCGGATCAAGTTGAACCGAGCCTAGCAGAGAACCAATCACTACAAATCGTCGCTTATGAAGGTGTTGGTAAGGGCGCAATGGCGTTCCGATAACACTTCAACGAGTGACACAGTCTCATTACTGACATGATGAAATAAAGGCAAGATAATCCGTTATCTTGCCTTTATTTTTTGTGACTCTTTAAAACTGATTTAGCTGATGATGTTAGGCACAAACACTAACGAAGCAGCACACGTCGCAGTGGTGTTTTTTCGATTCCAACAACCAACCCGAAGCTCAACAATACGGTGCCAAAAAATACCGTAACGTCTTTTGTCAATTCCGTAATGCCTAAGACTCCACAGACATTGAACAGCACGATAATGATCAGCAAATGGCTGACGTAGATACCTAGCATGCGATTTGAAATGGCGCGAACCCAAGCGTAGTTACCCATGTTTGGATTTGCTAAAAGCCACATGAACACGCCCATCCCCCATAGCGCCGTGCCAAACAAGAAATCATTCATGTTGAATCCGACGTCGAACGTGGTGAGCCATGATGCCTCAGCAAAATGAATCAACATGCCTAACGCTAATAACCCCAACGCTTTAGTTGATGACACCTTCCATTGATTCTGACGAATAAGGAAACCTAAGGTCACCATTAACGTGCTAAAGAACGGGCCATTACGCGTGAAGAAAGGTGCTTCTAACCCGGTTAGCGTTGCGTAGCTGCCCGCTAAAACACCATAAACGTAAAGTACAATGGCCGCTGGTAATAGCAGTTTGTCGAGTTTCATTTCGACTATCAAAGCAATGATCAAAACTGCACATACGAGAGCGGGAATAAACCATAAATGAACCAATCCACCCTCTAAGAAAGAGTTAAGTGGCGTGTTCATTAAGAAACCCCAATAGCCTTGGCGCTCACCTAGGTAACCAAACTCTTCTACCTTCGCGAGGTTGAATGGCATCACTAAGCAAATGATGCTCCATGCTAACCAAACCTTAAGCAGTGGTTTAGAGTAATTAATGACGGTTTGCCACGGGGAGGCAGTCAGCTTGGGCTGAATAAGATAACCGGAAATTAGGAAAAACAGAGGTACCGCAAAACGAGCGGTTTGGTTGAGTACATAACCGATCCAAGGCACTTCATCTATTTGCCAATAAGTGAGTGCCACTTGGCCATGTAAGCCAATGATCGCCAAGATAGCAATCACTCGACCCAACTCAATACTGGCGATGTGTTGTGAAGGCGTATGTTGAACGGAAGACATATCAGATCTCTAAGAAAATTTTCGTAGAATCTAACAGCCTTTTTATTGAATCAGTTAGCGCTAAATCAAGGGTTGCGACCTTTGTTTTAAGGCTTGTATTGATTATTTGAAGCCTGTCGCAGCTATATTAAATCCATTGCAGTAAGTACAAAAATACCGAGAGTACAAGTGATAAGAGAAACAACAGTAGTAAGCGCGATGATGTTAGCCGCCAGTGTTGAGTTTCCTCCCATCGCACGAGCCATAACGTAGCTTGCCGCTGCTGTTGGTGCTGCGCTCATCAAGAAGATAAGCCCGAGATCGAGCCCTTCAAATCCTAAGTACCCAGCCGCCAATGTAATCAGTAACGGTGAGGCAATTAACTTGTAGCTAGAGGCGAACCACGTCGATAACTTTTCTTGTTTGAGCGAGCTGATGTCCAGCGACCCACCGGTACACAGCAGTGCCAAAGGTAACGTCATGTTGGCAAAGTACTGACCAGCATCAGTGACCATTTTTGGGATAGGAATCGAAAGCGCATAGAAGACGACCGCTAAGAAAATAGCGATGATCAATGGGTTCTTGGTAATCGACTTAGCGATCACTTTAATCGCTTTCGCACCAGTGTCTTCGCCTTTGGGTGTCAGTGCAATCACGGCTTGAATGTTATACAACACGGTTAGAGATGCGACATAGATAGCCGCCAATGCCACGCCTTGGTTGCCATAGATATTAGCCACATAGGCGAGGCCGATGATCGCGGTATTGGCGCGGAATCCACCTTGGACAATCACACCTTGATCTTTCGAACCTTTAAATACTAATTTGGTTGAGAAAATCGTGAACAAGAAAAAGACAAAGTTAGCGATGACGCCAAACGCAACTAACGCGCTACTGGCTGAAAAGTTGTGATTCGATTGAACAATACTCAGAAATAGCATCGCGGGCAGGGTGACTTGAAATACCACCTTAGATGCGACATCAATGAAATTGTCATTGATTAAGCCGATTCGCTTGAGCATCACACCAAGAAACAGCATTAAACAGATAGGGCCTGTTACCGACGCCGAAAACGAAAACTGTTCCCAAAGTGTGTTCATTCTCTTTCCCTAGTTATTAAACTCAATAATCGGTTAACTCAAATTCCTTTGAATACTGTCGCATTTTTCCACAGTTCTTTGATAAGACAAAATGAATACCTAGGGTTAAGTAAAAAATCTTGAAAAAAAGAACGAACGTGCTAAAAATAATGTATCAGATTTATTATTGGTGAATAATGAGTAAGGGAAAGATAACCAAAGAGTATATTTTGAGCCATGCATTCGCGCTTGCAAGTGAGAATGGGCTTGAGAGTTTGACGATTGGCGAGTTAGCCAAGCAGTGTGGCATGTCTAAGAGTGGCTTGTTTGCACACTTCAACTCTAAAGAAAACCTGCAACTCTCTGTACTCGAGTATTCCAACGCCATATTCACCGAAAGAGTCATCATTCCCGCAAGAGAGCTGGGAGATGGTGATATTGAAGCGAAATTGAAACAGCTGCTCGACAATTGGTTGGGCTGGAACCATTCATTCCAAGGCAGTTGCATGTTTATTGATGCATGGAAAGATGCGGGCAGTGAAAGGTCTGTGATTCAGAAAGCACTGCAGAAAACCATTTCAGTGTGGATTGACTACTTGACGATTCAGGTAGCAAAAGCGGTTGAGAGCAAACAGTTCAGAGCCGATTTAGACCCGAAACAGGCAACCTTCGAGTTATACGGTCTTTATTTGAGTGCGAACTTGTTCTACTCGTTACGAGGCCAACAAGCGAGCCACACCCATTTTTGGAGTGGCGTCGAGCGCTTGGTAGCCAGTTGGAGAGCGGTTTAATACATACAGCAGGTTAACTCGCAAATCATGTGACTTTGCTTAACTAAGGTTTGCAAAAGATTTTAACAGAAGTGGCGGCAAGCAATCATAAACAGCGCTATCGTCATTTTTTATACTAACAAATAGCACGGTCGTTCGATTTTCAGGGCCGAGCTCGATCCGCCAATGATGATGGCGATACAAGGACCGGTCATGAGTGACAAAATCTACTTTAATACATCGAACAAATTCAGCTTCAAGCGCAGCTTAATTGGCGCAACAACCAACCTGCATTACATCCTAGCGCCGAGTCATGCGAAGAAAACCGCACGTAAGTTGCTGCTCACTCCAATGCGTACTGAGCAGAAAAATGCTGATCCCCAAGGGCTTATCAAGAGTGAAATCAAAGGTCGTGATGGCGTTTTAAAAACCTATTCTTTGGGTACGGGGCCTGTTTGGGTGCTGACTCATGGTTGGTCTGGCACCGCGAGTCAGTTTTTCCCTCTGATGGAACATATCGCCGCTAAAGGTTTTACGGCTCTGGCTTATGATCACCCTGCTCATGGTGGCAGTGATGGTGTACATGGTCATATTCCTGCGTTTGTGAACGGCCTTGAAGCGATTCTCGATTCGGTGGGTGAGGTAGCAGGTTTGGTCGGTCACAGTATGGGCACGGCTTCTGCGTTGGAATGTAAGCACGTTAAATTGGAAAACAAGCCATTATTG
Source organism: Vibrio sp. 10N.286.48.C11 (assembly GCF_041469805.1). Lineage (NCBI taxonomy): Bacteria > Pseudomonadati > Pseudomonadota > Gammaproteobacteria > Vibrionales > Vibrionaceae > Vibrio > Vibrio sp. 10N.286.48.C11. The sequence continues at coordinate 63,607 of NZ_JBFRLK010000003.1, forward strand.
CTGATTGCACCTGTACTGGATTATCTAGAAAACCTATTTGGCAGCGTTGCGCGTTCTGGCTACTCAATGAAACTGTTTGAAGCGGTAGTCGGAGAAGTAGAAGAGCAGTTTAACTATCCAATTCAGTCTGTTGATCCCTATGGAAAGCTAGCGCTTCGTGAGTCTCAAACGATCATCGTTCATGATGAGCAAGACAAGTTTACTAAGTTTGATGTGTCTCAGCGTGCTGCTAATGAAATGGGTCGCGTTACTTTAATTGCGACTCAAGGACAGGGCCACGGGCGAGTAATGAAGTGCCCACAAGTGTTCGAGAGCTTTGATAACTTAATTGGCTAAGCACAACGAGCGCAAGTCAGTAGGACGCCAGTAAAAAGATCGTAAGCTCAAAGCTAAGAAAACAAACATTAAAAAGGCCAACCAGACATTATCTGGTTGGCCTTGCTTTTAGGTGCTTAGTTGGTGTTTAGCTCAACCCTATTTTTAGTTAACAGCTTGCAGGACCAATCTCTTTCCACACGCCCCATTGGCCTGTCGTTGTTGGATCTTCACCGGTTGTCCACCATTTCGCTTCCCAAATCTTACCGCCTTGAGTCACTTGGTCGCCACCAGTGTAAACCGCGCCTGAATCCCAAGCGTTAGTACACGTACCGCCGCCTGTGGTTTTCTTTAGAACTTTCACTGAAGTAGCCGCAACCGATGTATCAGTGCCATCGCTGACCGTTACAGAGAAGTTCAGCGTTGTATCTTGCGTGTATTCCGCCGCGACAAAGCTCACTGAAGCACCTTGAACCGTTGCATCGATACCAGCAGGTACATCCCACGTGAAGGTCAATGTGTCTTGGTCTGAATCGCTTGAAGCCGAAGCATCAACCACGACTACATCACCTGCATTCACTTCAGCCGGAGCCGTAACCACAGCAACTGGTGCTGTATTGACTGGGCCTGTGTCTTTAGGAGTTACCGTTACAACAACGGTGTCAGTTGCAGTAGCGCCTTCGTTATCAGTTACCGTTAGGCTGAACGTGAGTGCTTCTTGTTGCGCGACTTCAACCACATCGAAGCTTACAACAGCCGCATTCGCGTTCGCCAGCGTTACTGCCGTGCCGCTTACTTGTGACCAAGCATAGCTCGCGATTGTACCGTCGCTGTCTTTTGAAGCGCTGCCATCTAGAGAAACAGAGGCTGGGCCTTCAACTGATTGGTCTGCGCCTGCAGCTGCCGTTGGTTTACGGTTTACAGGATCTGTTGTACCGCCAGCAAGGCCTTCATGCATTGCATTCAGGATGTCGCCGTTGTCTGCATCAATTTCCCAAGAGAATAGACCCGCAAGGCCAAGGCTACGAACGTACGCGCCTTTTGCTTTTACTGAGCGGTCATCATCAAATGTGATGAGCTGGCCTGAAGTACGGTTCCAAACGTAAGGCGCTTCTGCCATTTCGTCGTAGCCATATTCGAAGCCGTTGATGCCTTGGTTATTCGCGCCAAGCATGTTTTCTTTAATGCCTTTGTAATCAATAACGCCATCTTCCCATACGCCTTGCGCAGAGCTACCTTTCAGTTTGCCGTTACCAACGCCTGTCATAGGGTCGCTCGGATCGGTGAGTGATGATGGTAATACGCCTTCCCAGCCACGACCGTACATCGCTGTACCAACCACAAGTTTGTTCGCTGGAACGCCTTGTTCAAGTAGCAATTGGATGCCGTTGTCTGTGGTGTAAGCTGGGCCTGTGTACTGTTCGCCATTTTCATCAAGGCCTGTGCCATCACATTGACCAGGACGCATGAAGTTACCGCAGTTTAGTGCTGTTTGGTGACCTAACACGTTGTTCCAACCGCCGTAGAAGTCGTAAGTCATTGCGAAGATGTAATCCATGTATTGGATAGCATCGCCGTAGTTCACGTCTTCAATCTTATCGTGACCAACACCGATCGCAGAAGTGAGCTCGTAAGTACGACCGTTTTCCGCTTCTAGCTCATCTAGCATCACGCGAAGTTCTGCCATCAGTGCAATGTAAGCTGGGCCGTCATTTACAGGATCACCAAGGTCTGGAGCAGCACCGCCACCACCAGGGAATTCCCAATCGATATCCACACCGTCGTAGAATTTCCATGTGTTAAGGAATTTCTTAACAGACGCTACAAAGGTGTCACGGTTGGCTTTAGTTGTGAAATCAAAGAACGGGTCAGACAGCGTCCAGCCACCAATCGATGGGATGATCTTCAAATCAGGATTACGCTGTTTGAGCGCCATCATCATTGCGTAGTTACCCTTGATCGGTGAGCTGTATTCGTGTCCCGCTTGAGGGAAGCTTTTCTGGAAAGCCGCCCAAGGGTCATGAATCACCACTTCGTAATCGTTAACACCCTGACAAGCTGTCATGAGGGCGTTGTAGCTGTTTCCACCTACCGATTTTACTGATTCGTTAGGACCACAAATTGGGATGAAGCCGTAAAGGATGTGGGTCAAGTTATCAGCAGGTAGGTTATCTACCGTGTAGTCACGACCATAAATACCCCACTCAACAAAGTAAGTACCGACTACCGTGTTTGGATCTGTGTTGTATGACTTGTTGTTTGGATCCACATTCATCGCAAGTGGCGCTAAGTGTGCGCCATCTGTATCGGCAATCGTGATTTTAGCGGGTGCGCTTTTGCTACAACCTGTTTCGTCACACGCTTCTATTTCCATTTCGAATAAGCCGCCTTGGCCATATTCGAATGAAGCCGTGGTTTGGCTGCCAGTGATTGGGCCAGTGGCTACTTTAACGCCATCAAAGTAGATGTTGTACGTGTTTCCTGACGTTCCGCTCCATTGGTTGAACTTAACGTCGACCTTCGCTTGGTCGTGATATTTCACCATCTGGTTGTAGCCAGAGGTGGTTTCCATCGCGAGTTCAATTTTAGAAAATTGCAGGTTGTTGGAACCGTACATGTCGATGCTAGGTGCTGTTGGAGCAGCTAATGCTGTACTAGATAGCGCTAGAGCAATGCTTGCAGCACAGGTATTTATACGAATCATACTATTTCTCTCATTCCTTGAAGATTACGAGAACCCAATGGCCCCATAAACGGCTCCAATCAGTTTTGAAGGAGCTTCCCAGTCAGTATTCGAGAGAGTTTTAATTTCATAACTGAAAATAAATCCGTTTTCGATGGACAACTAAAAAATTGTATCTTGTTACAATTCTGTTGCTTAATGAATGAGAGGCTGAGTCCATGTTTTATAAAATAAAACATCCTTCAGTAGGAAAATCTCACAAGTGAAAATTCACGACATGAAGTTATGAAAAGGTGCGACAAACTATAAGAAAATACTGTGGATTGAAGCTGAATCACAAAGTGAAGTATGTTGAGCGAGCGGGGTCGATCGACGGGTAAACTTGAAGACGAATGCTTATGGCAGTATGGATAAGAGGGTTATCTTTTGAATTGCTCAGCTAAGGAAGCGCGTCGTTGTTGCATGACACTATGGGTATCACCAGTCGCAGTATCTTCGTAGCCTTCTTTAATAAATTGCTGAGATGGTACGCTTGGCTCTAATCGCTTTAAGCGAGGCGAATCGTAAGTACCACTGATGGTGTAAACGGTGGTTCCAGAGCCAGTGTTGATCGTGACGATCTTCCCGTCAAAATCGAATGAGGTAGTGATAAGACGATGATTCATCATCACACCGTTTTCTGAAAGTGTCAGGATGTCGGTGTTGTAAGGTGGCGCCGCAATCTCTATCCATGTGCCATAGACGTTGCTTGGGCTGACAGATTGCTGGTGGGCTTGGTAAGCAAAATAGCCGGCGGTGAGGGCAACCATAAAGCCAGCTAATAGGAAGCCGTAGAGTAACGAGTTGGCAAATAGATCTCTGCTTTTAGTCGGCTTTTTTGCCATTATCTCTTCATTTTTCGACTGATATTGTTTTAGATTCTATTAATTAAAACCTTAGTTTGCAAAAATTGTTCTAAGAGTTAGAAGCAGGATCGAATGTTCTAATAAATGTGGTTGCTTTAGTGGTTTTTAGCCTTGCTCCTCAGTATTTACGCTATCAATGAAAGCGAACTCCAGAAATGCTTAAGCTATGCGTATTTATTTCTTGTAGGAAAGTCTCGAATTGGTTAAAACAATTATCACCTAAATTTACGCATAGGCTTACTCGGTGAGCTCAATAATTGCAATTTGAAGATAACAAGGAAGTACAATGATTAAAGAAAACACATACTTTGAAGGTGGCGTTAAGTCGTTAGCGTTTAACCAGTCTGGTGCTGATGTGAGTGTTGGTGTAATGGCGGCTGGTGAGTACACTTTTGGTACTGCGGCTCCAGAAAAGATGACCGTTGTTAAAGGTGCTTTGATTGTAAAGCGTGTTGGCGATGATGACTGGACGACATACCAATCTGGTGAGTCTTTTGACGTTGCGGGTGACTCTTCATTCGACCTACAGGTAAAAGAAGCGACAGCTTACCTATGTGAGTATTTGTAATCAGATCTAAATTTGTTCAATCAGGGCATCGTTTGTCTCTGATTGAATAGAAAAAAACCACGCTCTAGGAGCGTGGTTAAATAAGTGATAGTAACCGGCAGTGGATAGTGTCACTTGTTTTTGTAGTCATCAAATGGATGACCAAATCGTTGTTCGTTGCAAAATCTCTTCAACCTTCAAAGCTCAAAGCCAAGACATCAGTAAGTCTCAAACACACCGTTGTTGTAGTCTTGAATTGTCTGTTCAATCTCTTCCATCGAGTTCATGACAAACGGACCATAGTGCACGACAGGTTCATTAATCGGCTGACCAGAAAAAATCAGTACACCTGAATCTTCTAGGCTTTCTAAAGACAACAATTCAGCTTTGGTGAGCAGGGCAAGTTGACTTTGGTTGATGACTTTGTCGCCGATCTTAATACTGCCTCGGTACACATAAGTCATGGCATTGTGATTAACATTAGTCCCTAACGTGACTTTTTGCCCAGAATGAGAGCGCCAATCCGCAACGCTTAATGGCACACCTGTTTTCTGTAATGGACCCTGCGCTCGTAAAGCCTCTGAATCCTTGTCAGTTTGGTTGTGCAGTTCAAACCCTCCGGCAATCACTCTTAACAAACCACTTTGTTCACTTTGATGCTCCGCGATGCTTTCACTTTGGAAATCGTGATACTGAGCTGGCTGCATTTTGTGTGTCGCAGGTTGGTTTATCCAAATCTGAAAACCATGCAGCGCACCTTCTTCCATCATTGGCATTTCGCTGTGAATGACACCACGGCCTGCGGCCATCCATTGAGCGCCACCGCTGCGTAGCTCTCCAACATTCCCCATATGGTCTTTGTGTTGGAAGTGACCTTGGAGCATGTAAGTGAGCGTTTCTATCCCACGGTGAGGATGTGGAGGAAAGCCGCCAACATAGTCTTTGCTTTCATCCGACTTCAGTTCATCAATCATTAAAAATGGAGAGAAACGTGCGTTATTAAAACCTGCGAGTCGTTGGATTTTGACGCCATCACCATCTGAGGTGGCATGTGCTGCAATCACATGATCTACTGCTCTTACATTCGTCATTTTGAAACCCTCATAAACTTGAATAGCTGTAGTTTATGTAATTTGATTTAAAAAGAAGATGGCACAGCGTTGAGTGACTTATTCGAAAATCTTGAACAGGTAACAAGATGAAATTATGTCTATACTTGAGTAGAGAGTAGACCGCCAAGGAGGCCGCTATGGCAGTTCAGCAAAAACATGGCGAAAGGCATGGTCGGATAGGTTTTGATAACGACTTTACAACGGAGCAAAGCCAGCGCTTTACAGAGGTTGCAAACAGCGCAGTTAAACGCCGCGTGAAAAAACGTGAGATAGAAGCGCCGTTTATCCAGTCAGCTAAGCAAGCCGCTTTTAAAACCGTGGTGAGGCGACCTAAAGGGAATAACCCAAACCGAACACGTCAAGTCATATGGATTATTATGATCGGGTTAGTGAGTCTTTGGCTTATGTACCTTGCAGGTTAGCAGCGCCGCTCCGTTATAGGAATGGCTAGCGTTGACGCATTTTTAATAGCGTAACATTGTTCCCTTCGATCTTCGCTTCAAAGCAATCTTCAAGTTCAGATGAATCCGGTGCTGAGCTAACAAGGCTCGTTGGTAGTTCTTCTATCAGGGTCGATACTGGGTTGTCGTGATAATAAGCATATCGGTTTTTTCCTGAATGCTTGGCAACATACATCGCTTTATCAGCACATCTCGTCAGCTCATGTAATTCTTGGGCATCTTGCGGATATAAAGCAACCCCAACACTTAACGTCAATTCCTTGATTCTCTCGTTTGTTTGGCAGCCGCTTTCGAACAGCCCGCAGATCCTATCTAGAATGCCGTCTAGATCTTTACGAGTTGGCACATCGTAGAGCATCAGAACAAACTCGTCTCCAGCAAAGCGCGCGATGGAATAATCGTATTCATGGCTTTTTCTGTCTCTGGTTCGAATGTTGTTGCTCAAGCGATTGGCAAAATGCTGTAAGACACTGTCTCCCACATCGTGCCCGTAGCTGTCGTTAATGCCTTTAAAGTCATCTATATCCAAAAAGACCAATGCCGTAAGTGATCGCTCACTATCCACGGTGGCTAGTTTTTCTGTCGCCCAGCGTTCAAAGCTCCAACGGTTTGCCAAGCCGGTTAACTGATCTCTGTAAGCGAGATCTTCAATGCCTTCTTTATACAGGCGTTGAATATAACTGACGGCTTTTGTGTAGTAATAGGCGGATGTGTGGCACACCAAGCTCATGGTAAATAAGCTAAGGAAAAATCTGTGTGTGCTGTTAAATGGTAAAGAAAAATTGTTGGGCATTGCTGTAATTAAGGTGCTGATAAATATGCAAAATGAGGTGCTGAAGATAATGCCAATTCTGAAATCATTAATGAAAATGACCGCGGCCAGAATTGGGTAGAGCCAGAGGATGCGATCTGGGATGGCGTGACTGTACAAGAATAGGATGACGCCCTGAACTAGAAGAACACCACTCAGAATCAATTCGGAATACTCAGGATTGATGACTTTTCTTACATATAAAGCGTTAGAAATGGCAATGATGGCGAAGCACAATTCGAATATTGACAGCGTGTAATGCTCGCCTTCGAAGTAAGCCCAAGTATAGAAAATGAATAACGCAGCGGCAGTCAGTGAAAAGGAGTGGACAATTTTTTGCTTGCGGGTGGATCGTATGTCCGCCATTTCTTCTAGGTGCCTGCCGACGAGCCTTTTCATGTGATCTGTGCCAAAGTTTTTGATAATGGTGTTAATAGTAGATTAAATAACAAGCTATGCAGAGGCTTAGATGTCTATTTAGTGTGACTACTATCAAGGTTTCATATGAAAGGCTGTTCAATCAATTCCAAATAGTGATGTATATCACCGATGGTGCTGGTCATCTCTAGAAGATTAGATTTAAGCATCAAACTTGTAACCGTTGTTTGATGTTTATCTACTTGCTTTCCAGAGAGTTACTCCACATAGTTTGTAAACGACCAAAATTAAGAAAGGCTCATTATGTTAATTACCTTTAGTTGTAAAGCTCATGCTAGTGTCACGATGTTTGGTGAAGTCGGCCTCCAGTTCATCAAGATGCTTGGGCATAGCGGCTCCATCCCAGGTGCTATGGATGCTTCAGAGGTTCCTCAAGCTCTGGATAATCTACGTGCTGCTATTGCAGCAGAGCAGAGCAAGTCCGTAGAGCATGAAAATACTGATGACGACAATGAAGAAGAGGTGGTTGAAGCGCCTGTTAATATAGGTAGTCGAGCGTTCCCACTGGTTGAATTATTAAAAGCTGCCATCAAAGATGAATGTGAAGTAATGTGGGAAGACGGTAGCGGCAAGCGACTGTAGTACGATTCACGCGAAACGTAACAAGCCTATTGAATCTATTTTAATCAGAATGAATGCTGAACCAGTATCGGACACACCATGACCATGGAGTTTTATGGTGATGAACCGATACTGGTGTTTTTTTAGTGAAGTAATCCACTCGTTTCTGTTTATTTACAAGGTTCGTCAGCCCTGAAATGAGTGACTTTTGTTATCGTAATATCAATCCATAACAGACCGTAAACAAAGTGATGCTGTTCACGCTTTCTTGACTCCCAATTCTGAACTAAGAATTTTTCCTAGTTATTCTAAGACCCTCTCTCATGCGGTCGATTTTTAGACTCCTTATTATTTCACGGTCAACTAACAAACAATGTATGGCCGCAATTATGCCGTGCAGACCTCACAAAAAATAAGAGAGTTCACAATGTTAAAGTTCCTAGATCAGGTTCGAAAACCGACGCTGGATCTTCCGGTCGAAACTAGAAGAAAAATGTGGTTTAAACCATTCCTACAATCTTACCTCGTCGTGTTCATTGGTTATCTAACCATGTATTTGATCCGTAAGAACTTCAATGTCGCGCAAAACGACATGATTTCTACTTATGGATTATCGATGACGGATCTAGGTCTTATCGGTCTGGGTTTCTCTATCACTTACGGTATCGGTAAAACCGTCGTTTCCTATTATGCCGATGGTAAAAACACCAAGCAGTTCCTGCCATTCATGCTTGTCCTTTCTGGTATTGCCATGTTGGGCTTCAGCTTCAGTATGGGCGGCGGCAGCGCTAGCTTATTCTTGATGGTTGCCTTCTATGCGTTGAGTGGTTTCTTCCAAAGTACCGGCGGTCCTTCAAGCTACTCGACCATCACTAAATGGACGCCTCGTAACAAGCGTGGTTCTTATTTAGGCCTTTGGAATATGTCGCACAACGTGGGTGGCGCAGGTGCCGCTGGTGTTGCTCTGTTCGGTGCTAACTACCTTTTTGATGGCAACGTGATCGGTATGTTCGTGTTCCCATCAATCATTGCGATTGTGGTTGGCTTTATTGGTATGCGCTTTGGTAATGACTCTCCAGAAGCCTATGGTCTAGGTACGGTTGAAGAGTTGTTTGATGAAGAAGTCAGCGAAGAAGATACGGCTGCTGAAGAAAATCAAATGACTAAGAAAGAGATCTTTGTTGAATACATCCTGAAAAACAAAGTGATCTGGTTGCTCTGCTTCGCGAATATCTTCTTATACATTGTTCGTATCGGTATCGATCAATGGTCTACCGTTTATGCGTATCAAGAGCTAGGTCTATCAAAAGAAACCGCGATTTCAGGCTTCACTCTGTTTGAGGTTGGTGCACTGGTCGGTACGTTAATGTGGGGTTATCTGTCAGACCTTGCGAACGGACGCCGTGCTTTGGTTGCTTGTGTATCGCTTGGCCTGATTATCGTTTCGCTAGAGTTCTACCAGCATGCAACCAGTGAGTTCATGTACCTAGCATCACTGTTTGTGCTTGGTTTCCTAGTATTTGGTCCTCAGTTGCTGATTGGTGTTGCTGCAGTAGGTTTCGTGCCTAAGAAAGCAATCAGCGTTGCGGATGGCGTGAAAGGTACATTTGCTTACTTAATTGGTGACAGCTTTGCCAAACTTGGCCTAGGTATGATTGCAGACGGCACACCTATTTTTGGCTTAACGGGTTGGAAAGGCACGTTCGCAGCGCTTGATACGTCAGCTGCCATTTGTATCGTGTTACTGCTATTCGTTGCGGTTGCGGAAGAGAAGAAGATTCGCCACGCTAAGAAAATACACTTAGCGTCTCAAAACGCGTAGCGAGTCTCACGTGCTTTATTGGTTTAAAGCACGTGAGATCATACCAATCGTTAGTTCGATTCAGTATCATCTCTATTAATAAACTTAATTTTAGATAGCTCCTGTTGGGGCTATTTTTCTTTCTTACTCTTAATTTTGGTTAATATCATGATTAATGTTGCGCTTGTTGATGACCACGTCATTGTTCGATCTGGCTTTGCTCAATTACTCAGTCTTGAAGCTGATATTACGGTCGTGGGGGAATTCAACTCTGCGGCAGAAGCGCGCCTAGGATTGCCAAGTTGTCACCCTGATGTCGTGATCTTAGATATCTCAATGCAAGACGAAAGTGGCCTGAGCTTATTGGAAGAGATTCCATCAGGCATTGCCAGTATCATGCTGAGCGTACATGACTCTCCGGCGATGGTTGAGAAGTCATTAGAGTTAGGAGCCAAAGGTTATCTCAGCAAGCGCTGTAACCCTGATGAGTTAATCCAAGCCGTACACACGAGCGCAAATGGTGGCTGTTATCTCACGCCCGATATCGCCATAAAGCTTGCGACGCCCATGAAGAATAAAGCCTCTTTAAATCAGCTCACCCGCAGAGAAAGCGAAGTGTGTCAGTTATTGGCGACAGGGCTCGATGTAAAATCTATTGCCGTAGAGCTAGGGGTTAGCCATAAAACGGTGCATGTACACCGTGCCAATGCGATGGACAAACTCAATGTTAAGAATAATGTCGAGTTAGCGAAACTGTTTACACAAGACCAGTACTAATGCGTTCTTACCTAGCCACCTCCCTGTGTGGGGTTTTTATGGCTGGCTGTGCATGGTTCTGTTTATGGGTTATTGCCTTCTATTTCATTAATGACCCTGAGTTAGCCATTCTGCTTTTCCCGTTTTCACTTCGACTGGGAATGACGCTGCACACTCGTACCCACTATTGGCCTGCCATCTATATTGCAGAGTGGGGGCTTGCGATTGCTTTAGCTCTGCTGCTTGATGAACCCCAATGGCTGACGATACTCATCGCCAGTGGATTGAGTATTCCTGCCACGCTAATTGCCAAGCGTTATTATTCTGGTGACCAGAATCGTCACTTGTTAGTGATGGCGAGCTTAATCATGGTCACAGCATTTATTAACGTTGCCGTGGTGGGTTCTCATGTTTCTGCTGTTTACATGGTGTGGTTGGTGAGTATTACTGGCGGACTGATGCTGGTGCCGATGTGTTATCTGGTCTGGAACTATCTATTCCAAAACAAGTGGGCACCATTGAGCTCTTACTTAATCAATAATGTCGTTGAGTTCAAAATCCGTCATATTGCTTTATATAGCGTGTTGTTGGTCGCCAGTATTTTGATACAAACCAGTTTGCCTGATGAGCTAAGGCGCTTTGCCCCGTTCTGTATGGCGATCCCTATTATCTTGCTCGCCGTTCGTTATGGATGGCAAGGTGCTCTGCTTGCAACAATGTTAAATAGTGTCGCGTTGATTGCAGCCCACAGCGGAACATCCAAACTCGAAATTACCGACTTACTCTTGTCTCTATCTGCTCAAACCATCACAGGTATACTGCTTGGTTTAGCGGTTCAAAAGCAGAAAGATCTCAACTCCAAATTGCGAAGTGAACTCTCCAGAAATCAAAACCTTTCACGTCAGTTAGTTACCGCTGAAGAGTCGGTTCGTCGTGATATTGCGCGTGAACTGCATGATGAAATCGGCCAAAACATCACGGCAATTCGTACTCAGGCAAGCATTATTAAACGTGTCGACGCGGCTGAGATGAGCGTTCGCTGTGCGGGTACCATTGAATCATTATCTTTGAATGTTTATGACACCACCAAACGTCTACTTACAAAATTAAGACCTAAGATGCTGGACGATCTGGACCTAAAAGATTCCGTGGAACAGCTTATTCGAGAGATGGAGTTTTCGGATCACGGCGTTGATATTCAGTTAAATTGGCAAGGTGATTACTCGTGTTTGAGTGACACGCTTAAGGTCACTATCTTCAGGCTGTGCCAAGAATCTCTAAACAATGCCTCTAAATACGCCAACGCGAGCGAAATCAGAATTGAACTGCTTTTAGGTGACCAGGCTTATCTTCAGATATCAGATAATGGCATTGGTTTTACAGCGCAAGATCTTCTCAAAGGAATGGGTGTTCGCGGTATGCAAGAGCGTGTTCAGGCGCTCGGCGGCAAGATGACAATCAACGCTAATGGCTCATCTTCGGGTACCAATATCAGCGTTACATTACCTAAAGTGTGAGAACGAATATGTTTGGATTTCTGCGCTCAACAACGTCAGAGAGTGATGCTCTAACTGATGATGAGGTCAATCAGAGTTATCGCTATTGGCGCCTTCACATCATGATAGGAATGTATGTCGGCTATGCGGGTTTTTACTTCACTCGTAAAACCTTTAATTACGCCGCGCCTGCAATGATCACCGATCTAGGTTTGGACAAAGGCGATATCGGCTTAATTGGCACGCTCTTTTATCTTTCTTATGGCTTATCGAAATTTATCTCAGGCACGATATCGGATCGGTCGAACCCTCGTTACTTCATGGGGCTTGGCCTAATCGCGACTGGTCTGATAAACATCGCGTTTGGCTTTTCGAGTTCGTTAGCGGCTTTTATCTCGCTATGGGTATTGAATGCATGGTTCCAAGGTTGGGGCTGGCCATCGTGTTCCAAGTTATTGACGACTTGGTATTCTCGCTCCGAAAGAGGCTTTCGCTGGGCAATCTGGAATACAGCGCACAACGTTGGTGGAGCGCTTATCCCTATTCTTGTGGGTTATCTAACGCTGCAGTTCAGTTGGCGAGCTGGGTTTATCTGGCCGGGTGTGATTGGTGTTTTTATCGGTCTTATTGTCTGCTGGCGCTTACGTGACAAGCCCACCACCATGGGACTTCCGACGGTAGGGAAGTGGCGCAGTGATCACCTGGAATTAGCGCAAGAGAGCCATGGGCAAGGGTTAAGCTATCGAGAGATCCTGAAAACCTATGTGTTCAGCAATAAGTACATTTGGTTGCTCGCCTTTAGTTATGTGTTGGTTTACATCGTAAGAACGGCAGTTAACGACTGGGGCAATTTATACCTCACCGAAGAACACGATTACAGTTTGATCAACGCCAACGCTGCCTTGTCTCTGTTCGAGATAGGAGGTTTTGTTGGTTCACTTGTTGCTGGGTGGGGATCGGATAGGTTGTTTGGTGGCAACCGCGGTCCAATGAACATCTTGTTTGCGATTGGCATCTTCCTTTCGGTTTCGGCTTTATGGCTTATGCCTTTAACCAACTTTGTGTTTCAAGCGGCTGGGCTATTCTGCGTTGGCTTTTTTGTTTTTGGCCCTCAAATGCTTATTGGCATGGCGGCGGCGGAATGTTCACATAAAGACTCTGCCGGGGCGGCGACAGGTTTTGTTGGCTTGTTTGCTTATATGGGAGCAGCACTTTCTGGTTACCCATTAGCGCTCGTTCTAGAAGCTTACGGCTGGAGTGGGTTCTTCATTACCATCTCTACTTGTGCGGCCGTTATTGGCTTGCTGTTACTGCCTTTCCTACAAGCTCAATCACCTCAGAAAAGTGCAGAAGCTCGCTCTGGTTTTTAAGGAACGATAACAAGATAGTCACTAGTGTTTGTATTCAGATGCTTGTATCGCTGCTGTAATCAGTGCGATACAAGCCGCTATCTTATTCTCAGCGCTTTCTACTCGTGATATTCAAATGTGACTATTTTCACGCTTTTCATCGGTCTCACCTGTTTCTAAGAATTTTTCCTATTGCGTCTAAGACCTCATCTCATGTGGGTTCTAGCCGAGCTCTGTAGTCTTTCTAATTATTTACGTTATTAGAAATCAGCTCTCTGAATTATGTTCAAAGGCCTCACTATGGAAAACGCCATGTCACTCAGCCACTTCTCAGAACACTCATTTTTCCCAATGGAAAACACCATCCAAAATTATGCATGGGGGAGCATTTCTTCGATACGTGAACTGTTTGGCTTTAAGAATGAGTCACAAGAACCACAAGCGGAAGTTTGGATGGGAGCGCATCCGAAAGGTTGCTCAATGGTCAAGCTGGACCAACATTTAGTGCCTCTATCTGAGCTGATTAACAAGAATAAATCGGCCTACCTATCAACCGATATTGCGCAGGCGTTTGGTGAGCTACCATTCTTATTTAAGATCTTAGCGGCAGAAAAGGCGCTGTCGGTTCAGGTGCACCCAAACAAGCGACAAGCTGAAATTGGCTTTGCGAGAGAAGAGCAAGCAAGAATCCCTCTAACCGCAGGGCATCGTAACTATAAAGACTCTAACCACAAACCTGAATTGGTTTACGCGATCACTGAATATCAAGCAATGAATGGCTTTCGAGAATTCGATGAAATATTAGGGTTGTTCAGAAAGTTGAATTCGAGCGAGCTGGCTGGTTTAGTTGAAGAGTTTGGCAACCACCTTGATTCTCTAGGTTTAGAGGCGTTTTTCCGTGATTTATTAACTCTGGACGACCAACGTAAACACCGAGCATTAGAGCAACTTCTGGCTTACGCAGCCGCTCACCAAGGTCAATCTGAGTTTGCTTTGGTTACTGAGCTTAGCCACCAGTACCCGAATGATATCGGTTTGTTTTGCGTTCTGCTGCTTAACTTGATCACACTACGGCCGGGTGAAGCGATGTATTTGAATGCAAACACTCCGCACGCATACATCAAGGGGACTGGGCTCGAGATTATGGCCAATTCAGACAATGTGCTGCGAGCTGGCTTAACGCCAAAACACATTGATGTCGCTGAGTTGGTTGCCTGCACAGAGTTTACACCAATCCCGTTCGAACGCTTGTTGTTAGCACCTTCAAAGTTAGGTCAATGTGATCGCTATGATATCCCAGTTAGTGACTTTGATTTCAATATTTTTCATCGCCCAAAGCAAGAAGAAGTCATCACAAGCGGTGCTGAAATTTTAATGGCGATAGATGATGATTTAACGTTAATGAGTCAGAAAGGTGAACACCTAACACTCACCAAAGGGCAATCGGTATTTATCCCAGCTTATATTGGTCATTATGTACTGAGCAGTAATGGGCGAGTGGCTAGGGCGTTTAATTAGAGATGGTGTTTGTGGTATAGATTGAGCTCCATCCCCACAAAATCATCATCTCCTTCATCAACAACGTGATAGCCAAGCGATTGATAAAAGTTAATAGCACGAGCATTACTTTTAAAACTCGATAGAGTGACTTGACTAAGTTGCTCTGCCATAGCTTTTTTATGTATGAGAGTCATGACTTGCTTGCCAAGCGAACGACCTTGGTACTGGGGGGAAATGATCAGCAAATGAATATGGTATGCGTTGTCATAAGGTTTAAAGCAGGCGAGCCCCACTCTTTTATTTTCGCGATATACCCAATGAAACCAAGATGGATGGTATTCGTTTAAAAGTCGTTGACGTTGAAAGTCGTCATCCCAGCCGAAAACGCTATCTACGTGTATGAAGATACCTTGTTTAACACACGCAAACAGTTCATCGAATTCAGAATTTGAAGCGAGTTGGAGTTGTATGTTCTCTTCTTTCATTGCCACTTTTACCGCTTCCTTATCAAACGCCTTTGAATAAGCAAACAGTAACATAATTGAAGAAGCCGAATTAGCTTAGATTTGCGAAGTGATGAAACCAAAAAGCCATGCGTGGTGCATGGCTTAGAATAAAGTATTGGATTGATTTTTCTATACGATCTTAAGTGCGTGGTGGCGCGTGAGCTGTTTGTGTAGCGAGTCTTTTAGCTCCATGCGTTCTACTTTGAGGTTGTGCATGCTGTCGTCATCGATAGGGCTGCCAGAGATTTCTAGCTGACGGATGTCGTAGTCGAGTTGGTGGTATTTCTGCATGTCTGCTTTGAATTTTTCGTCGTCGTGGTTGAGCTGAACAATGTCTAATTTAAGATCTGGGAAATCTAAGATAAAGGCATGGTTTTCATTGAGCATTGGCACTTCCTCTCTAGTCGAATTATTAACAGTATAGAAGCAATTTTTCGAAAGAAATGTGGTTCAAAACACAAAGCCGTAAAGCGATCAAAAAAGGGCGTAAACTCGTAGGATTATCCTCGAACTTGCGCCCTTTTGTATGTATATAGCTAACTATTTATAGTTATATGTTTAGAACTATAAGAGTTTAAAGCAGAAAGTTTACTTTGCTTTCTTACCAGAGCGTTGCTGCTCTTTGTGTGCAAGCTTCTCTTTTTTGCGTTGCTCGATAAGGTGAGCAGCTTCGCCGCCTACGTGGGTTTCGCCACGAGCATTCGACAGTTGAACTTGCTTTTCACGTTCACGGAAACGGGCTTTCTGCTCGTCGCTGTGCTTATCAATACACTTAGGGCAGCTTACGCCTTTCTCGAAGTGTTTAGAGGCTTTGTCTTCGTCAGTGATTGGCAGGCGACACGCGTTACACACATCGAAGCCGCTCTTTTCTAGCTGGTGGTTTACTGCAACACGACCATCAAATACGTAGCAGTCGCCTTCCCACATGCTCTCTTCTTCTGGTACTTCCTCTAGGTACTTAAGAATGCCGCCTTCAAGGTGGTAAACCTCATCAAAGCCTTGCTCTTTCATGTAGGCTGTTGATTTTTCGCAACGAATACCACCAGTACAGAACATCGCGACTTTCTTGTGTTTCTTAGGATCAAGGTTGTCTTCAACGTACTGAGGGAACTCACGGAAGGTTTCTGTGTTTGGGTTTACGGCATTTTTGAAGGTGCCGATGTCCACTTCGTAGTCGTTACGAGTATCAACCAGAATCACATCAGGATCAGAGATCAATGCGTTCCACTCGTTTGGTTTCACGTAAGTGCCAACAACATGGCGTGGGTCGATGCCCTCAACGCCCATGGTTACGATCTCTTTCTTAAGCTTAACCTTGGTGCGATTGAATGGTTGTTCTTCGTTGAACGACTCTTTGTAAACAACATCAGCCAAGCGAGAATCTTGTTTGAACCATTGAAGAAGGGCGTCGATCGATTCGCGCTTACCTGCAACGGTACCGTTGATACCTTCACTCGCAAGTAACAAAGTACCGCGGATTTGGTTGGCTTCTAACACGTCAGTGAGTGGCTGGCGAATTTCTTGGTAATCATCAAGTGCTACGAATTTATACAGAGCACATACAACATATTGAGACATGGTTTTTCCTTTCTGCGAGCTGGAACGTAAATCCAGAGCGGTTGCCTTTTATGATACATACTGAGTTTGATTTACTCAGGTTTGCCCATATTGGCTTATTAAAATCCGCCGCAGTATAACCAAGCCAAGGAAGGACAAAAACCAACCAAAAGTAGGGCTATTTAGCATTGTTATTAGTGTGGCTTTTGGACTAAGAAATGCAATGAAACCGTTTTATCTGGTTCGAATTACAACACGTATTCCCAAACCAAAAAGGCCCTGCTGTAAAAATACATCAGGGCCTTGGTATTGAATCTGTCTGACTTAATCAGCGATTACGCTTGGTTAAGTACTTCCGCTAAGCGTTTCACCGCTTCTGTTAATTCTTCTGGGTTGGCGTTAGTGAAGTTTAAGCGCAGTGCGGCTTTTGCTTCATCGGCCTTTGGATAAAATACTGGGCTTGGTACAACCGCCACGCCATTCGATAGCAAGGTTTTCGCCAGTTCGAAGGTGTCGCACTCTGGGATCTCAACCCAAATGAACATCCCGCCATCTACGGCTTTTAACACGCAATCTGCAGGCAGTTGTTTCTCTAGCTCTGAGAACAGCGCCTCATAACGAGACTTGTACAGGGTACGAATGTTTTCCATGTGTACGTTGAAGTCTTCATGTTTTAGAAGACCAACAAGCAGTGCTTGCATAGGTACACTTGAGTGTAAATCCGCGCCTTGCTTCACTTTGATCAGTGGCTCAAGGTAGCTGCGTTTGCCTGTTACCGCGCCAATACGTAGACCTGGCGATGCAATCTTAGAGAATGAACGAAGAACGATAGAGTTATCAGGGCAGAACGAAGAAACCAACGGCAGCTCTGTGCCTGTGAAACGTAGCTCACGGTATGGCGCATCTTCAATGAATGCCACGTTGTATTTGATACACAGCTCAGCCACTTTTTGACGAGTTTCTGTTGCCCAGCACACACCGGTTGGGTTGTGAAAATCAGGCACCGCGTAGAACATTTTTGGCGCTTGCTGTGCAAAGCATGTTTCCAATTCATCTAGATTCGGCCCAAATTCGGTTTGAGACACGGTCGCAATGTTTGCTTGAACTAGGCCAAACACCTGCATCGCACCTAAGTAGCTTGGCGCTTCCATCACAACCACATCACCTGGATCGACATACGCACGCGCAATCAAATCCAAACCTTGCTGAGAGCCAGTACAAATCATTACCGTGTGTGACTCTGGCAATTGGTAGCTTTGTGTTAGGTGGTCAAGCAACGGGCCGTAACCGGCAGTAGAGCCGTATTGGAAAACTTCAGGCATGTTCGCTAGGTTTTCTAGCGTTGGCTTCATTAAATCGATTGGGAATGTTTTCTCGTCCGGTAAACCGCCGGCCAATGAGATGACATTTGGATCACTTGCGGCTGCGAGGATCTCTCGAATGTATGAAGATTGAATCTGTTGTAATGACTGTGCGATTTCCATGTGTTGTGTCTCGTCGTTTATCGTTTTTATTCTATCGCTTGATATTACACGGCAATTGTAAAAACTAGCGTGTCCGTTTATGCTCTTAAACATGTCCATTTATGCTATTTAAACGATGTCACGTCAACACATATCGCGAATCAATGATGTCCTGTTCCATATTCACCAAGACATCAGTCAGCCTTTGTCTGCCAAAGAGTTATCTGAGATAGCGGCCTATTCAGAACAGCACTTTCATCGCACCTTTAAAAGCGTGGTCGGGGAGTCGTTGCATCAATATATCCGACGCACTCGAATGGAGTATGCAGCCAACCAATTGATGTTTGATACCAGCTCGTCAGTGGTCGAGATCGCCCATAAATGTGGCTTTAGCTCGGTGTCTTCGTTTAGTCGAGCATTTAAAGCGACCTTTAATATGTCTCCGGGCGAGTGGCGTAAACACGATTTACAAGTAGCAGAAAAACCCTATTTGAAAGATCCCGAAGTGGCGGCGGGCTATTTGAATGTGGCGCAGCGAGTATTGCCCGAACCCAAGATCGTTGAAGTGCCTGAACGGATGGCGGCCTATGTTCGACATACGGGTTATAACCGCTCTATTCGCAATGCGTGGTTGATATTGAAAGCGTGGGCGAATTCCGAACAGCGTGATTTTTCGAGCCAATTTGGTTTGCATCACTCAAACCCTGCTTGGGTTGAAATGGATCAGTGTCGTTATGTCGCGTGTATCGCGATTGATGAGCCGATTAAGTATCGTAGCGTAGTTAATCAGATGGTGATTCCGGGCGGCTTACACGCTGTGTTTCGACTAAATGGCCGCTATGGAGAACTGCTACCACAGATCAGTATGGTGTTAGAAAAGTGGCTACCCACATCTGGTTTCAAACAGCGCTCGACTCCCGCGTATGTGCATTATCATCAGAATCATTTTCTCAACACCGATGAAGTGTTCGAACTCGATTTCTACCTTCCCGTGAGCTTTTACTAATCGATGGTTGTGCTGTTTTGTTGAACCAGACTTTGATCTTTTGTTGAGACAAATTAGCACAACCAATAGCAGCTAACGATTTTATGCAGTTGGCCTAAGATAAAGATGCTTTGTTGATAATCTACTCTAAGTAAATGATGACAACGTACGGATTAAACGATAGCATTTCGTTCTAATTGCAAATAGTTCTTAATATCACTCGATAGAATATGACCATTACCCACAAAGATTATCTGAAAATCGCTTTCCCTTTCATCATCTCAACGGTGACACAACCTCTGTTAGGTGCTGTGGATACCGCTGTTATTGGCCAACTTGGTATTGCTGAATTGATTGGTGGCGTAGCGATCGGCACCATCATTATGAACACCATGTATTGGTTGTTTGGTTTTTTCCGTGTCAGTACCACGGGCCAAAGTGCGATGGCACTGGGTAAGGGAAACCGCACTGATTTGGCGGGTAGCTTGATGCGTCCGTTTGTGCTGTCTGGTTTAGTGGGTTTGATCTTTATCTTGATACAACCACTCATCTGGCAAGGCGCAATGTGGGTGATAGAGCCTGAAGCCAATGTAGCCGAGCACGCGCATATCTACTTCAGTATTTTGATTTATGGCGCGCCTTTCGTGTTGCTTAACTACACCATTATTGGTTGGTTAATGGGACAGGCGAAAGCCAAAGACGTTCTTTATACACAAGTGTTTGGTAATGTGTTGAACATTGTCTTGGATGCGGTGTTTGTACTTTATTTCGATTTGGGTGTCGCAGGTGTGGCTTACGCAAGTTTGATTGCACAAGTTACCACCTTTGCGATTGGTGTGACCTTGGTGATGAAGACCAGCAATATTTCGATCTCTGAGTTCTTGCAAGGCTCGAAGATGACCAAGAAAGACCTATCGACAATCATCTCTTCGAATACCGATCTATTGCTTCGCACCATTTGTATCTTGGTGTTCTTCAACATGATGGCGCGTACTGGCTCTAAACTGGGTACCGATGTTCTAGCGGCTAACGCGATCTTGATGCAGGTGACCTTCATTGTCAGCTATATGTTTGATGGTATTGCCAACGCATCGAGTGTGTTTGCAGGTAAGGCGGTAGGACAGAAGAACCCTTCAATGCTTGATCGTGTTTTAAGGCTTAACTTCCAATGGACGGCAGGTTTCATTGCCGCGCTGACGCTTTTAACTTTGATTTTTAAAGATATGATTGTTTTCTTGTTTACCGATATTCTAGCGCTGGTCACGCTGTACCAAGAGATGGCTCCGTGGTTAATTGTGTTCCCGCTAGTGGCTGGCTTTGGCTTAACGGTTTACGGCATCTTTACCGGAACGGGAACCACGCGTCCGGTTAGAGACTCAAGCATCGTGACTTTGTTGGTATTCTTAGCGGTACAGGCATTCACCATCGATATTTGGGGCAATCATGGTTTGTGGCTTGCGTTTACTCTGTTCTATCTTGGGCGTATTGCGTTCCTGTATCCGTTCATCGCACAAGTTAAGCAGAAGTGTTACCCAGTCAAAGATGCAGTACAGGGTGCCATTAACTAAGCTGTCTAATTGCCATCTTTAATACATTATTAATATTTTATGAAAGCGCTTTACTATTTTTATACGATAAATTTGGTGAGCGCTTTTTTGTATGTAATGACTCACTATAAATGGTCAATAAAATTGTAAGTAAAACGCGATACAGTTCAATGTCCGCTTTTCATCGCCTCAGCTAAATGATAATGTTGTTATGTTATAACATCTATCTGTGAGTATCTGCGTGAACGCCCCACTTTTGTCTGTTGACCACCTAACGATCAAAACCTCTTCGAGAACCCTTTTCCAAGATATCCACTTCGATGTTTATCGCGGTGAGCTGTTGGCGATCATGGGACTGTCAGGCATTGGTAAGTCGATGCTTTCACGTGCGATTGCGGGTTTTCTGCCAGAAACGGTCGAGGTTGAAGGTCATATTTCTCTGTCTGGTGAAGCGGTATGTGGTTTGCCTATGCTGCAAAGAACCGCAGCACAACGACCTGCGGTTATCTTCCAAGATGCCCTTCAAGCATTAAATCCTCTGGTTTCAATCGAAGGTCAACTTAGTTTGGCATTGACGGGGACTCGCACTAAGCTTAAATCAAAAGAAAAAATTCAAATTACCGAGTTGCTGAATCAACTTGGTTTTCCTAATCCAGAAACCATCTTGCCGTTGTACCCGAGCCAAATTTCGGGTGGGCAACGCCAACGTGTGTGTATTGCGATTGGCTTGCTGAGTAACGCCGATATTATCATCGCCGATGAACCAACCAGTGCGTTAGATCCGGTGACAGAGCAAGAGATACTTAAGCTGATTCGACACAATGTTAAACAGCGTCAAATTGGTGGTTTACTCATCACCCATGACCTGCATAGCGCGTTGGCGTGTGACAAGTTGTTGGTCATCGATGATGGTGGTGTGGTGGCTTACGGTGCACCGAAACATGCACTTGAGTCGAGCTCTCACGCTTTCTGCTGTTCATTGAGAGACTTAATCGAATGAGCTCGACCTTATCACTAAACTCAGAAGCCTCGCCATTAATGCCAGTGACTGATTCAGAAACACAAACACCGATAGAGATTAAGTTCGACAATGTGAGTGTTCACTACTACTCCGTACCAAGTTGGTTGGGTGGTAAAGCGTTCAAAGCGCTACAGAACATAGACCTTAATGTTGAAGACAAAAGCCTAGCAATTGTTGGGCGTTCTGGTGCCGGTAAATCAACGTTAATTGAACTGCTATTTGGCCTTAAAGCGCCAACCGTTGGTCAAATAAACTTGTTCGGTTATTCGCTCCCAATTCGCGATAGCAAAGCGCAAGCAACGGTGTGTCGCTTGATTCAATTGGTGCCTCAAGAGCCCCACACTAGCCTCAACCCTTACTATACCGTTCGACAGATCTTAGCCGAACCTCTAAGTAACTTAGATGTTTCGGGTAATCATGAAGCCATCATTGAAGAGGCGCTTTCAGACGTTGGATTGCCTGCCAGTTTGCTCTTACTGAAACCTAATCAGCTTTCTACAGGTCAAGCTCAACGTGTGGCTATTGCTCGGGCTCTTGTCGTTAGACCCGCAGTGCTGGTGGCCGATGAACCTACTGCCAGCCTTGACCCAGTGAATCGCCAAAGGTTGTTGGACTTGGTTAATTCATTAAAAAAGAAGCGCGATATGCGCCTTATTTTGGTTACTCACGATTTAGGTGCCGCAAAAGCCCTTTGTGAAGAAATACTGGTACTCGACCATGGTGAAATGGTGGAGCACGGACCGACCGATCAAGTGATGAGTAAACCTGCTCATCCTGCGACTCAGATGCTGATCGAGTCTCAGCCTCTTTCGAAATCTACTTGTTAAACACAACCTTATTTATTAAAAAAATACAGCTACAGAGAAAAAATAATTATGCGTTTTAATTCAATCAAACTGGCTTGCACGCTTGCGTTGGCTCTGCCTTTGACGGGCTGTTTTGACTCTCAACCAGGGTCTAGCGATGCCGCAGTAAAATCTGAAATTCGAGTTGCGATGATGCAACCACCAAGAACGGGTTTATCGCCACTTTCTGATGACGCTTTTAAGTTATCTCGTTGGAGCACAGCAGAAACTCTGGTTAACCTGAGCCCAACCTCAGAAGCAGAACCTATGCTAGCAACGGATTGGAAACATCTTGATCCTCTGACTTGGCAGTTCACGATTCGCCAAGGCGTTAAATTCCATGACGGTTCGACATTAACGGCAAACTCTGTAGTGAACTCTTTGCAGAAAGCGCTTGAGGCTGCACCTAAGCCACGCATTCTAGATGGTGTCGATCTCGAAGTGAAAGCGATGGACAACTACCGCGTAGAGATCAAGACCAGCTTTGATGACCCTCTTTTACCAAGCCGTTTATCAAGCCCTCAATTAGCGATTCTTGCAGCAAGTGCTTACCAAGAAGATGGCCGTGTTAGCCCAATGGGTGCTGGTACGGGCCCGTTTGAGTTGACTGAAATTAACGGTACAACCAGCGCGAAGCTAAAACGTTTCGATGGCTACTGGGGTGAAAAAGCGCAAGTTGAATCTGTGATTGCAGAATACGTCCCTAACGGTTTTGCTCGCGCTGCAGCACTGAGAACCGGCACGGCTGACGTCGTTGAAGCGGTACCCGTTTCACAAATCGCGACCATTGATCCGAACCTACTTTATGAAGTGGCGATGCCTCGTACCAATACGCTTTACTTAAATAACAAGTCAGGCGTATTCAGCGATATTAACTTGCGTAAGGTAGCGGCGGCTGCGGTAGACCGTGAGCAAATCGTGAATACTGTTTATGAAAACCACGCGGACATCGCACAAGGCCTATTAGGTCCTGCACTTGCTTGGGCTGAGCCGATCCGACCTGAAGGTCAAGCAATCGACAAAACGCTAAAAGCAAACGGTGAAAGTATTGTTATCGGTACCTTTACCGACCGTGCAGAGCTTCCAGAAGTGGCAGCGCTACTGAAGCAACAACTTGAAGCGGCTGGTTTCAAAGTTGAGCTGGATATCCGTGAATACGCTCAGATCGAGAATGATGCGCTCTCAGGCAAGTTCGATGCGTTTATCCTTTCTCGTGCAACGGTTCTAGATTCGGGTGACCCAGTGGCTTACATGATGAGTGACTTTGGCTGTAAGGGTTCATTCAATCTTGGTCAATTCTGTTCTCAAGAAGTAGACCAAGCACTGACTCACGCTGATCTGCAACCACTAGGCGCACTGCGTCAGCAAGCGATCATCGAAGCTGAGCAAAAAATCCTTAACGACTTCGCTGCTATTCCACTGCTTCACGAACGTGTGATTCAAGGTGAAAGCGAGCGCGTGAGCAATGTGGTTCGTGACCCAAGTGAGCGCCGTTTAGTTGACCAAACTACACAGATCAAACAAGCGAAACAGGCTAACTAAATAGATGCTATCTGCTGAGACTCTGCGTCGAACCTTATTTCTCTTGACGCCTTGGTTATCAAGAATCGCCTCACTGATTGTGGTGGTGATTCTTGTTGGCTTGATGCCTGACATTGCAGGCATCGACCCAAGCCAATCCATTCTGCGCGCGAGGGCGGGGCAACAACACCTGCTTACGCCTGAAGCTTTAGCAGCGGTACGCGCTGATCTTCAGCTTGATCGTTCGGCAAGTGAGCGCTTGATCGACTGGATAGGAAGCGCTTTTTCGGGTGACCTAGGTGAATCATGGATTGATGGTTCCTCGGTTGCATTAAGCATTCAAAAAACAGCATCTACGTCTCTGTTCTTGATGTCTAGCGCACTTGTGATGACTTTCGTACTGTGTGGTGCAGGCTTACTTGCTACCTTACGCAGTTGGAAGAAGGGCAAACTAGGGCAGAGTTACAGCAGTTTAAGCACCGTATTAATATCGTTACCAGAGTATGTGGTGGCCTCGGTATTAATATTGGTGTTCTCTATCTGGTTAGGTTGGCTACCACCGTATGGTTGGCAAGGTTGGCAAGATATCTGGCTACCGAGTTTAGCACTCGCACTGCCTGCTAGCGGCCTATTTAGTCGCCTACTCAGAGACAGTTTACAACGCGTTCTAAATGAACCTTGGGTGATCACTTGGCTCAGTGCCAACGTTCACTCCAATCAAATTATTCGCTTTGCGCTAAAAAGAGCGTTGAGCAGTCTGATCCCACAAATCGCGATGATTGTGATCGGCTTGACGGGTGGTGCGGTCGCAGTTGAGCTTATCTTCTCGATTCCGGGTATCGGGCGCATGATTCTTGGTGCTGCTAAGGCGCAAGATCTACCTATGCTGCAAGGCGGCTTATTAGTATTGCTGCTGTTTTCGATTGCAGTAAGCAGCATCAGCTTATTTGTTCAGCAGTTGATTCTGGGTCACAGCCTGAAAAGCGGCAAGCTCATTAGTAGTCACTCTTCGTTTCGCTTTACCCAGAGCCGCGCCAAGCGTGTCACTGCTTTTGCGATTTTCTCATTCCTAATTGCTATCGTGGTATGGGCGGCATTCCGAGACCCATACACCAGCCAATTTGCACGTTTGGCATCACCGAGCTGGCAAGCACCTTTGGGGGCCGATGGCATTGGGCGAGACCTGTTAGCGAGAATCGGTTCTGGTATGGTCGCGACCTTCCAAGCGGGTATCTTGGCAACCTTCTTGAGCTTGGTGACGGGCATCATCATGGGCTTCAATACGCGCTTTAGCCAAGGCCTTATCGAGATCACTAAGGGCATCCCTTACATCATTGCTGGCCTGTTGGTTGCGGGCTTAACAGGGATGAACCCGAACAGCGCATTAATCGCGATTGTACTGGTATCTTGGGCGCCATTAGCGGCGCACTGTTCAAGTTTAATTGTGGAAGCTAAGGCTCAGCCTTATACGCACCTCGCGCCATTGTGGGGTACTAGCAAGCTGAGCATCTTCCGCTTCTACTTGCTTCCTTATGTGTTACCGCCGCTACTAAGACACGCGTTGTTGAGGTTGCCAGTCATCACGCTAAGCCTGACATCACTGAGTTTCATCGGGTTAGGGGCAAAACCACCAACACCTGAATGGGGTTTAATGATTGCAGAGAACTTGCCATACATTGAGCGCGCGCCATTGGCTGTGATGGGACCAATTATTGGACTGATTCTGCTGGGCGCTGCCATCAACATGATGTTTGATGACTAACGAATCAGGAAGGGGCTTAAGTTTTCGGTTCGCTATTTATGTTGTAACCTTAGGCTTGCTTTTAGAACTGCTCGAAAGTTCATAACACCTACTAAAGTGTAAAGGATTCAACATGTATCTCGTTTTGTATTGCCACAACATTGGTATGACTGATTTTTCTTTCTTTGAGACGGAAGATTTCGACAAAGAAGAGGGTTATATCGTGCGAGGAAAATGGCCGAACGAAAAAGCGTTTCGTGATTACTTGACCAAGGAATTTGGTGATATGAGTGAGTTCCGAGTGATCGACTTAATTGCCAAAGGTGCAGAAGCAGAACACTACTCGCCAGAAGAGTTGATGCGTTTAGCTCTCTAACTGTTAGCTCATTAGCACGTTTTAAATCGAATAAAGAAATGGCAGCCTGATTAGGCTGCCATTTTTCGTTTTAAGCTAGAGCTCGTCACTAGTAATGAGAGTGAAGCTACTGTGCAACTTCGTCCACCAAGTACAAGATTGATTGATATGGAATGCCACTGTGATGTGACAAACCGATCTCACAAGTTCGGCTGTTACTGAATCCACGAGTACAGTTGCTCGGTACTTGTTCCTTAAGTGGGTGCACCGCTGCTTCATTCAGTTCTGGTGTCGTGAAGCCTTTGTCACCCGCCCAGCCACAACATTGAATATGCTCAGGAACAATCACTTCTTCAGTACAGGCCTTAGCGAGGTTTAACATCGCGCCTTCTAAGCCCATTCGGCGAGAGCTACAAGTTACATGAAGCATCACGGTCTCTTTCAGTGGCTCAAGCGTCAGATGTTCAAGCAAATATTGATTCACAAAGCCTGTCGGCTCCAGAACTTCTAAGGGCTTAGTGAACTGCTCAATACTGCGTTTGGCGCATGGGCTGGTGTCCATCAATACTGGGTATTCACCCTGACGACTCGCTTGCCACAACACTTCTTCGAGCTGTTGTGCTTTAGATTGGGCTATATCGTTCATCCCTTTGCTGTCGTAAGGCATACCGCAACATTGATCGTCTAATTTCTTCGGCAGGATGACTTCAAATCCAGCTTTGTTGAGCAGAGACATGGTCACTTCAGTAAGAGGGCGTTGATCACCCGCATCATTTTGTTGACCCATGGTTCGGCTAGCACACGACGGGAGGTAAACCACTTTCTTTGCGTCATTAGAAGTTTCGGCTGTCATTGGTGAAGCCGTGAGAGAGTGACTGTTGGACTGCGGCATCTCAGGCATCCAAACAGGCGTTACGCCTTTGGTCACTGAGCGCAGGCCATTGGTAAGCTTACCGACCGTGTTTGCCCCCAAGACCTTACTCGCTACTTGATTGGTTTTGAGGCCGGCTTTGGTCAGCTTCGTGGTGGTCGAGAAATGATCCGCTGTCCATTTGGCGATTGGTGTGAACTTCTCATACTTGGCAACACGAAGCTTCTTCACCAAGTCACCCGTATTAATGCCTACTGGACAGCGTTCGGCACACAGACCTGTTGCCGCGCAGGTATCGATGCCTTGGTATTCGAAGGTTTTCTCTAGTTCACTGGCTTCTATCTCTTCACCTGCAGCTCGGCGGCGTTGCAGCTCTCGGTACAACACAATACGTTGGCGTGGTGATAAGGTCAGTGTGCGAGATGGGCAGACTGGCTCACAGAATCCACACTCAATACAGCGGTCGACAAGATCGTCGGCAGCTGGCATTGGCTTTAAGTCTGTGATGTGGGAGTTTGGGTTGTCGTTGATGATAACGCCAGGGTTGAGCAACCTTTCTGGGTCGAACAGCGCTTTGATCTGTTGCATCAAGGCATAGCCGTCTTTGCCCCATTCCAACTCCACGTAAGGTGCCATGTTACGGCCTGTGCCGTGTTCCGCTTTCAGAGATCCTTGATATTTCACGGCGACAAGCTCGGCTACGTCATCCATGAAACCACCGTAACGGTCGATCTCTTCTTGGCTATCAAAACCTTGGGTAAACACAAAGTGCAGGTTGCCTTCCAGAGCGTGGCCAAAAATGATCGCCTCGCTGTAGTCGTATTTATCGAACAGCTCTTGCAGCTCTCGAATGCCATTTGCAAGATTTTCGACTGGGAAAGCAACATCTTCAATGATGACCGTCGTGCCGACTTCACGCACTGCGCCAACGGCCGGGAACATGCCTTTACGGATGCCCCACAGGGTAGCGACAGTCTTAGGATCGGACGTGAAAGGGACAGATTCGACAATCGTGTAATCAGCTAATGCATCCAAAATTGATTTACATTGTAAATCTAAGTCCTGCTGGGAGCTGGCGTGTGATTCCACCAAAATAGCTGCAGCTTCTAGATCTAGGCTTGGCATGAACGCAGGCATACCCGGTTTATCCGCGACGGAACGTAGCGCTCTACCGTCCATTAACTCAACAGCAGCAACCGGTGTTTTTGATAGCGTAGTCACGGCCTTACTAGCTTGCTCGATGTCGGCAAACACCAACAGAGCAGAGGCTTTATTCGGGTGTTCAATCACCGTGTTGTAAGTGATCTCGGCGATGAAGCCTAGCGTGCCCTCTGAGCCAATCATCAGGTGTTTGATGATCTCAACTGGATCGTGGTAATCGACCAATGCATTAAGCGCATAGCCCGTGGTGTTTTTAAGACGGTATTTGTGACGGATTCTGTCGGCCAGTTCTTGATTTGAGCTAGTTTGACGGTGCAATTCAGCAATACCATCAAACAGCGTTTTGTGTGACTGCTTGAATGATTTAACGCTAGCACTGTCTGCGGTATCGAGCAGGGTGCCATCGCTTAGGACGACTTTCATGCTTTCGACCGTGCGATAGGAGTTCTGCGCAGTACCACAACACATGCCACTGGCGTTGTTCGCGGCAATACCACCAATCTTACAGGTGTTGATAGAGGCTGGATCTGGGCCTATTTTACGTTGGAACGGGGCAAGGTATTTATTGGCATCTGCGCCAATTACACCGGGTTGAAGAATGATTTGGTTGCCGTTATCGACAATCTCATGGCCGCGCCAATCGTCGGTCAGAGTGATAAGTACTGAATCTGAAACCGCTTGTCCTGAAAGGCTGGTACCTGCCGCGCGAAAGGTAAAATGAATGCCCAGCTCACGACAGCTTTGAATCGTGAATATCACTTCCTCTAAGTTTCTAAGTCTTAGAACCATTTTCGGCACCAAGCGATAAAAACTCGCATCGGTGCCGTAAGCCAATCGCTTTGCCTCTTGCGTGACAATGCGTTCCGTTTCTATTTTTTGAGCCAGTATCGCCTCAAGCTGCTGATAAGCTTTAACGTCAATTACTCGCTCATGGGATGTGTTTGTCTCCATCTTTGCTTCCTTGTGCTTCTTATTTGGCACTGATCAGGGCGTGTTGACCTTTCGTGGTTAAATTTTGTTCGAGTCAAAAGCGTTTTAATCGCGGCGAGGGGGAAGTAGCCTAGTCACTCTAAGAAAATCCCTCTCAACAAAGAGTAAAACGCTTTTAGCTGAACCCTTCGGGCAGCGTTTGCTGGCCATTTCTACTACGTTATCGGCTTCTCATGTAGGCTAGCTACACATCGACGCCTCTGCCTTGTATAAATACCCAGCAACTCGCTGCAAAAATCAGCTCGAAAGATCAACACGCCCTAGCTTTTTATTTTATTTTCCAGTGCTTAAACGGTGTCACAACGGCAGTGGAATTGCTGTGACACCGATTGAACTTCAGTCTAAGTAGACCAAAGCATTACAGTGAATCAACGGGCTTACTCTAACCCCACCAAAGATTCACGAGTTAAGTCTTTGATTGTCTTTGCGCCAGTTAATGTCATGGCAACGCGCATCTCTTTGTCGTAAAGGTCGAGTAGGTTCTCAACGCCGGCTTGTCCTTGCGCTGCTAATGCGTAAACGAAAGAACGGCCAAGCAAGGTGCAGTCTGCGCCCAATGCCATCATTCGAACCACATCCAAGCCAGTACGAATGCCAGAGTCGACCAGAATTTTGGTGTCGCCTTTAACTGCATCAGCAATCGAAGGCAGCGCTTTGGCACTTGATAGAACGCCGTCAAGCTGGCGGCCGCCGTGGTTTGAAACCACAATGCCGTCTGCGCCAAATCTCACCGCATCCTTTGCATCTTCTTCATCAAGAATGCCCTTGATGACCATTGGACCGTCCCAGAAATCACGAATCCACTCTAGATCTTTCCATGAAATCGACGGGTCGAAGTTATCACCTAACCAACCGATGTAGTCTTCCAGCTTGGTAGGAGAACCACGATAAGTAGAGATGTTGCCTAGGTCGTGTGGTTTACCCAGTAAGCCGACATCAACTGCCCAGCTAAGATGACGCATAGATTGGAATACGCGGCGTACTGCTGCATTTGGACCACTCATTCCTGAGTGCATGTCACGGTAGCGAGCGCCGGGTACGGGCATATCCACGGTGAAGACCAGTGTTGTGACGCCAGCGGCTTTAGCGCGTTCAAGAACGTTCTTCATGAAGCCACGGTCTTTTAACACGTAAAGTTGGAACCACATTGGGCGTTCAATCTTAGGTGCAACTTCTTCAATCGGACATACCGACACGGTCGACATGGTAAAAGGGATGCCTTTGTTGTCGGCGGCTTTTGCTGCTTGTACTTCACCGCGTCTTGCGTACATACCCGTTAAACCAACAGGCGCCAGTGCGATTGGCATCGCTAGCTTCTCGCCAAATAGTTCGGTTTCCAAATTTAGGTCCGACATGTCGTTGAGTACGCGTTGTTTTAGCGCAATCTCAGCTAGGTCAGCCGTGTTGCGACGTAGGGTATGTTCTCCGTAAGAGCCACCATCAATGTAGTGGAAAAGAAACGGTGGTAATTTCGCTTTTGCTGCGGCGCGGTAATCAGTCGATGCGGATATGATCATAATTTCAGTCCTAAATTCTTGGGATGTTGCTCTTCTTTGAGAGCTTGGTTTGGGCTGCTTTAATTCGGGAAAATGGCGTTAATACCCATGGGTGTTGATGTGATCTAGTATCCATCCCGGAACTCATCAACTGTCTTATTAGACGGTGTCGCTGTCGGGGAATTGAGTATTAACGCCAAGTGCTTTTGAACGACTTATGGTTTACATAAGTGCGTCGGTCATTTTGAATCCGTAGATAACCACTAGGCCGATGATGCCTGTCATCACCAAGTAGTAGAACGTTGGAATGATTGTCTTACGTAGGGTTGCACCTTCGCGTCCTAGCAAGCCAACAGTTGCTGATGCCGCTACCACGTTGTGAATCGCAATCATGTTACCTGCTGCTGCACCAACGGCTTGTAGAGCAACAACCACCGCACTAGAGATAGTCAGAGTCTGCGCTACTTCGAATTGGAACTGGCTGAACATCATGTTTGAAACTGTGTTCGAACCTGCAATGAAGGCACCTAACGCACCAACCGTTGCACTCAATGCTGGGAATGCGCTACCAACGAGGTCAGCTGCGAAGTTTGCCGTGGTTACGGGCATACTTGCTAAATCTGCGCCGTTCACACCAGAGTTAATGAAGATACGAACCATTGGGATGGTGAACACCAACACAAAGCCTGCGCCAATCAGAGTCTTGCTCGATTCACCGAAGGCTTTAGCCAGTGGCGTTGCGCTGCGAGATTGCATGAGAACAGCAACCAGCGCGACGAAGACCAAGATACCGCCCGGTAGATACAGAGGCTGAATCGCAGTGCTCACACCGGTTTCACCAAGGATGTTGCTGAACGATAGGCTAACGCTCTTCAGTAGGCCTTTGAATTCAGGGCTCACGCGGCTCGCAACCAAGGTCACCGCTAGCAGCACGTATGGTGCCCATGCCATCGCCATGCTCATCTTCTTATGGCCTTGATTGTTGTCGTCAAGGTCGATTTTCAGAGAACCTAGCCATTCTGCAGGCCACTTGTCTTCGCTCTCAAAATCCCATTTTGATTTTGGTACGAGGAAGCCACGTTTTGCTGCAGTAACCACAATCGCAAGGCCAACCAAACCACCAATCAGTGATGGGAATTCAGCGCCTAGGAAAACACCTGTTAGTGCGTAAGGAATAGTGAAAGCAGCACCTGCGAACAGTGCGAACGGCAGGATATCTAAACCTTCAGTCCAGCTTTTGTTCTTACCGAAGAAGCGAGTCAGCATCATTGCCATCAATACAGGCATCATCACACCAACAGAAGCATGAATTAGCGCAACGCTTGACGTGATTTGTTGTAGATAAGCATCCCATGTTGAGCCATGAGCAATCAGGCTTTCACCGATGTTGTGCGTGTCCAATCCTTTGTTCACACCAACGATGATAGGTGTACCAACCGCGCCGAATGATACTGGCGTAGATTGGATCATCATGCCCATCAGTACCGCAGCCAGCGCAGGGAAGCCGATAGCAACCAGCAGTGGTGCAGCGATGGCAGCTGGTGTGCCGAAGCCAGATGCGCCCTCAATGAATGAACCGAAACACCAAGCAATGATGATTGCTTGAACACGACGGTCAGCGGATATATCAGTGAATCCGTTGCGGATGGTGGTGATAGCTCCGGTGTGTTTCAAAGTGTTTAATAAGAAGATGGCGCCGAACACAATCCAGAGAACCGACACGGTAATGCCGAAGCCTTGGAATACAGAAGCCAGCACGCGAGTGCCAGACATGTCCCAAGCAAGTAGGGCGATAGCAACGGTTAAGGCAAATGCCACAGGCATCGCTTTTTTTGCAGGCCAGTTAAGGCCAACCAGCAGAATCGCTGCAACAACTATTGGTGAAAATGCCAATAGGGCTAGTAGAGTTTCACTCATGGGTACTTCCTCGTACTGTTTTCAAACGTTCATGTTTGAAGTAAAGATCACGTTATGGTTTGTCATTATTTGAATCGCTTTGGCCTCTAAACGGGAACCTTCTTTAGGCGAATCTTGTAATTGGAATGACTGTTTTTGTAATTGTTTTGTTAATTTGGCGTGAATTTACCCCTTTATTTTTTATTGATATAGGGAAATAATGAAAATAATTAATTCCAAAATTGGCATAATCAGATGCGAGCAGACGATTTGATCCTGTTTTCACAGGTGGTAGAACTAGGCAGCTTCAGTAAGGTGGCAGAGCAAAATAACCTTACAAATTCGGTAGTTAGTAAAAGAATTGCGCGTTTAGAGGAAGAGATTGGCGTGCAATTATTATATCGAACCACGCGTAAATTGACCTTGACTGAGGCGGGCAAGGCAATGTTACACGGGGCCAAAAATGTGAAGCAGGCAGCTCAAGAGGCTATGGACGCAGTTTCAGGCTTTGGTGAAAATGTCAGTGGTCATATCAAAATGTCAGTGCCTACTATCTCCGGAGATTTGATTCTCGCAGACGCTGTGGCCGAGTTTTGTAATATGCACCCAGGTTTAACGGTCGATATGTCTCTGAATAATCGCTTTGTCGACTTGGTTGAGGATGGTCTCGATTTGGTGATTCGAACCGGCTACTTGGAAGATTCAAGCCTCATTGCTCGTCATATATTAGATTCACAATGGGTGGTGTGCGCTTCGCCGTCTTATATTGCTAAGAACGGTAAGCCGATGCTGCCTAAAGATTTAGTGCAGCACAATTGCTTGCAATACGCCTATCAAACAACGGGTGCTAGCGAATGGCAGTTTCTGCATAGTAAAGATGGCTGTACCGACAATGACAAATATATCGTGCGTGTTGCGGGCTCTTTTTCGACTGACAATGCAACCGCGTTAAGAAAAGCGGCGCTGGGTGGGCATGGTGTGGCGTACGTACCACGTTGTCTGGTTTATCACGACATTCGCAATGGTCAGCTGGTGGATATCTTCCCTGATTTGGTAGGCAAAAAGTTGGGAATTTATGCGGTGTACCCTTTTACTCGCCAGCCACCAAACAAGATTAAGTTATTGATTGAACATATCAGAACGCGCTACTTGACGATTTCTCACTATTTTTAATAAGGATCACGATGAGCTATTTAAAAGAGTATCCATATCCAATCACCAATAAACAGATCGTCAGCGATGACTACTTTGGTCAGATAATCGAAGACCCATATCGTTGGCTAGAAGACGACAGAAGTGACGAGACCGCGAAGTGGGTGGCGAGTCAAAACGCAATCACGTTTGATTACCTCGCTCAAATCCCGTATCGCGCGGAACTGAGAGAGCGACTGGCAAAAGCACAAGACTACAAAAAGAGCTCGCAGCCGTTTGTGCGAGGTGATTATACCTATTTCTATAAGAATGATGGTCTGCAGAACCACAGTATTCTCTATCGTCAGAAAGAGGGGCAACAGGTTGAAGTCTTCCTAGATCCGAATACCTTCTCGGAAGACGGCACCACATCATTGGGCTCAGTTTCGTTCTCGAAAGATTACAGCTTAGTGGCATACAGCATCTCTGAAGGTGGTAGCGACTGGCGTAAGATCTTCGTGATTGATACCGAGACTAAACAGCAGCTTGAAGCCGAAATCACTGACGCTAAATTTACCGGTATTTCTTGGTTGGGTAATCGCGGCTTTTATTACTCTAGTTACGACAAGCCAGACGGCAGTGAACTCTCTGCTCGTACTGAGCAACACAAGCTGTACTTCCATGAGTTGGGTACAGAGCAAGCTAGCGACAAAGTTATCTTTGGTGAGAACAACGCTGAGCAGCACCGCTATGTATCAGGCTATACCACCGAAGACGACCGTTACTTAATTATTCTTGGCAAAGAATCGACATCGGGTAACAGGCTGTTCTATATCGATTTAGATTCAGAGGCGCAACCGTTGAACACGCTGATTGACCATGTGGATAGCGACACTTACCTCATCGATAACCAAGACCAAGTCTTCATCTTATACACCAACTTAGATGCGCCAAACGGCAAGGTGGTGAGCTTTGATACTCGCGATGGAAAGTGGCTTGATATCATCCCTGAGAAGCCACAGCC
The DNA here is from genome assembly GCF_041469805.1 of Vibrio sp. 10N.286.48.C11. NCBI lineage: Bacteria > Pseudomonadati > Pseudomonadota > Gammaproteobacteria > Vibrionales > Vibrionaceae > Vibrio > Vibrio sp. 10N.286.48.C11. The sequence goes on from NZ_JBFRLK010000003.1 coordinate 98,452, forward strand.
ATTGGACATCAGCACTGGTGGTGGTTATTTGTTTGCGCACTACATGGTGGATGTGGTGTCTAAAATCGATCAGCTTGATTACCAAGGTAACTTAGTTCGAGAACTTCACATGCCTGGGATGGGAACGGCCAGTGGTTTAGGTGGTAAAAAAGAGCAAACCCAGCTTTATTACACCTTTACCAACTATGTCACGCCGCCAACGATTTTCTCATTCGATGTCGAAACTGGCAGTTCAGAAATCTATCAGCGCTCTGAGTCTCCGTTTGAATCGGATAAATTTGAGTCTAAACAGGTCTTCTATACCTCAAAAGATGGTACACAGGTTCCGATGCTTATCTCTTACAAAAAGGGATTAAAACTAGACGGTAGTAACCCAACCATGTTGTACGCTTATGGCGGCTTTAATGTCAGTCTGACGCCTTCTTTCTCAGGTACGGTGGGCAGTTGGTTAGAACTGGGTGGCGTATATGCCGTGCCTAACTTACGTGGCGGTGGCGAATACGGTAAGGTGTGGCACAAAGCCGGTACACAACAACAAAAACAGAATGTATTTGATGACTTCATTGCTGCTGCGGAGTTCTTAATTGAAGAGAACTACACCTGCAATGATAAGTTAGCGATCCGCGGCGGTTCTAATGGAGGCTTGTTGGTTGGCGCTTGCATGACACAAAGGCCTGAGTTGTTCCAAGTGGCTTTGCCTGCGGTTGGGGTGTTGGACATGTTGCGTTACCACACATTCACGTCTGGTGAAGGCTGGGCGTACGACTACGGTACATCAGCGCAGAACAGAGAGATGTTTGAATACCTGCTTGGTTATTCTCCGGTTCATAATGTGGTGCGAGGCACGGATTACCCTGCGACATTGGTTACTACCGCTGATCACGATGATCGTGTGGTACCTGCTCATTCTTATAAATTCATCTCAGAGCTGCAAGATAAGCATGAAGGCGGCGCGCCCGTGATGATCCGTATTGACGTCAATGCAGGGCATGGGGCAGGTATGCCGCTGAGTAAAGCTATCGATCTCACTGCCGATATTTATGCATTTACTTTGTTCAATATGGGGGTAACAACTGAACAAGTAAATTAATCATAAGTGGTTAATTAGGCAAATTTCGCAGTATTACTTGGTACTTATTCATATTTGAGAAGGTAGATCACTAAAAGAGATTTTCCTGATCGGGTATCTGTGACGTCGTTTAAACAAATATAACTATCCTGTTGTTATCTCATCCTCCAGTGTGTGAACATTCAAACAAAGAAAGCGCTTTCTTTGTTTGAGGGCGATATGTCAAGTCAATGAGGTTATGTATGGAAACAAAAGGTAAATTTAGACTATCTAATATCGCTATGTGCGTAGCGCTAGGTCTGGCATTAGTGGGTTGTGATAGTGATGATAACGATACGGTAGTAACGACGCCGTCACCTTCGGAAGAGTATGTTGCAGACCAAGGTTTCCATATATCGCCAACACAAGGTGTGTTTAGCGGCGAAGATGGAGAACAACCAAAATTTGTTGTTCCAACGAATGCACACACACCAATTGTGACTTCTGATGTTGCGACGCGAACAAGCTCAACACGAAATGTTGTACAGTTCACGACGGCTGACAATGCGGGCCTAGTTGCCGGCTTTGATTTAGGTAACCTAGCATTTAGCAGCCTTCCTGACGCATCTACCATCGAGTTCGACTTACGCATGGTAGGAGTGGCTAATATTGTATCATCGTCTGGTTCTATTGCGCAATACAGCGATACTGCGGCTAAATGGACATTTTTAGTTGAAGGACAGGACTCTAGCGGCGCAGATATCATAACGACAATGGATTTTGCCGCAGAGCCAACAGCAGAGTGGAGCCACTTTGTATTTACAAAATCAGAGTTGTTGAAAAGCAACGCTGAACTTACCACTATCACAGCCATCAAGATGTACCCAAACACTGATGCAACCGTTTATAACGTTGATAACGTCGCGGTTTACCCTGAATATCGAGATTCAGAAGGGCCTCAGTTAACTCTTATTGGTGGTGCATCAATCACTCAGCTTAACTATCCAGATGCTGTTGATACTTTTGAAGACCCAGGTTATTCAGTGACAGATAATCAGGATGACACAACCGAAATCGTCGTTAAAAAGACCTATGGTGATTCAGGTGAAGTGGATGCAGATAAAAACGATACCTATCAGATCACTTACAGCGCAGTCGACACGACAGGTAACGTCGGTAAGCCTGTAATGCGAACAGTCATTATTGAAGCGGCTCCTGATCTTGATAATGATATAACGCCACCAGAATTAACATTGAATGGTGCATCAACGGTGCGTGTTGAGCTTGATGGTGAATATGTTGAGCTTGGTGCAACCGCGAATGATGACGTTGATGGTGAAATCAAAGATATTACTATTTCTGGTGAAGTTGATGTTCATACCATTGGTAATTACACAATCACTTACACGGCAACTGACAGCTCAAACAATACTGGAACAGCAGAAAGAACTGTAACAGTCTATGAGTCAGTCATATCCGAAAACCTGATCGTGAATGGTGACTTTTCTACTTCAATAGGTAGTGAATGGGTTCTTCAAGAAGGTGAAGGCAAACTAGAAATTGTAGAAGGCCAAATGGTTATTTCTGAGTTTACGCCTGGGGCGACATGGCAACCACGCTTCGTTCAATCTGGTGTCGAATTAGAGCAAGATCAAGCTTATATCGTGACCTTTGATGCAAAAGCGGGTGAGGCTCGAAATATCGTACTACAGGTTGGACAACTGCTGACGACAGACCCTTGGTACCTTCCTGTGATGGATGACACAACGGTTGGTATCTCGACTGAAGTTGATAATTACAGTGTTCAATTTACAGCTAATGAAAATGCAGCGAAGCCAGTCGACTTGATTTTCGCTATTGGTGGCGGTGCTGCGACGCCTATCACACTTGACAATGTTTCAATCCAAGCGGTCACTGCCGATATGATTGCGCCAGTGATTACTTTGACAGGCAGTGATGTACGTATGTCTGTCGGTGAAAAATATGTCGAGCCTGGGTATGTTGTCAACGACAATGTGGATGGTGACATTACCGCGTCTGTTGTTGTGACGGGTGATGACTTTAGCACTGCAGAAGTAGGAACTCACACTGTGACATACACAGTAGAGGATTCTGATGGTAATGAGTCTGTTGCAGAAAGAACGGTTTATGTGTTGTCTGCAGAAGATGTCGATAACCTAGTCACTAATGGCGATTTTTCTTCAGACCTTGACGGTTGGTTGCAGTTTGCAGGTGTCGACCCTGTCATTGTTGACGGCGCTGTAAAATACACAACAGGTGTATTGAAGCAAGAACGTTTTGCTCAAGGTTCGGTTCTGCCGGGTGACCAGTTGGTCGTATCACTTAAGATGAAAGGCGCATTCACTGAAGGTGGCGTATTCAAAGTCGGTTTACATACAGAATCTCCAGACGGCTCAGGTTTACCTGCTGAATCTAAATGGGAAGAATACTGGTCGGTAAGTTCAGATTGGACAGAGGTAGAAATCCCATGGACTCTAGGCCAGCATGCCGACTCAATTTCAATTGAATTGCTTGTAGCCGGTCCTCCTGGACAAGAGATCTACCTAGATGACATAACCATCAAGCCAGCAACATTCTAATTGTTCTATAAACCTAGCCTCTTGATGACTTTTCAAGAGGCTAATTTAATGAACCAAATCAATTAACACTATTAATTAAAAACACGAGTTTATATTAAAGCTGATTTTTCTTGTAAGAAGAGACTTTACTATACATTTGCGTGACCAATATTCACTTGTAATCAAATACTGACAGTCATGAGTACCTCGGAGATAAAGTTCATGGACAGAGACAATTTATTAGACGTTCAGAATAGGCTAGCACCAATTAGCAGACAAGCTGCTGCGGAAGGCATCGTGTTATTGAAAAATGATGAGGCTGTACTGCCCATTAAATTCAGTGATAACTTAGCTGTATTTGGTCGTTGCCAGCTAGATACTTATCGCAGTGGTACCGGGTCGGGCGGGGCGGTTAACGTTAGATATGCAGTCTCGATCATCAACGGATTTCAAGGCAATGACACGATTCATTTGAATGAGAACTTAGCCGAACGCTATCGACAATGGGTAAAGGAAAATCCGTTTGATGATGGCGGAGGTGGTTGGGCTGCTGAGCCTTGGTATCAAGAAGAAATGTTACTCAGTGATGAAGATGTGGCTCTTGCCTCAACAGAATCGAATAAAGCAATATTTATTGTTGGTCGAACCGCAGGCGAAGATCAAGATAATGCAGATCTTCCCGGCAGTTATAAAATGACTGACATCGAAATGAGCATGCTGAAGAAGATTACCCAGCATTTCTCTGAAGTCATTGTTGTAATGAATACGACCAATGTGATGGATATGTCTTGGTTGGTGACACTTGAAAATCGTCATGTTATCAAGTCGGTGCTTTATTGTTGGGCGTCAGGTATGGAGGGTGGGCATGCTTTAGCTGATGTTTTATCAGGTAATATATCTCCTTCAGGAAAGATGACCGATACCATAGCCTACGATCTGTGCGAATACCCTTCTTCCGCTAATTTTGGACGCTCAGACTACAACTGTTATGACGAGGATATTTACGTTGGTTATCGGTATTTTGAGACTTTTAAACCTAGTGCTGTTCAGTTTGAATTCGGCTTTGGTTTGTCTTATACCCGCTTCCAACAAGATCTAGTCGGTTTTGACATTGTAGGGCAAGGTCAAAAGTCAGTGGTGCAAATTTCTGTGAAGGTGACCAATATCGGGGAGCTTTACGCAGGAAAAGACGTCGTTCAGGTGTATTTAGAAGCGCCACAAGGAAAATTGGGCAAACCGGCTCGATCGCTTGTTGGCTTTGTCAAAACCTCTGAACTCAATCCAGGATCATCTGAAACTTATACTATTTCTACCCCTGTTCGTGATTTAGCATCTTATGACGACAGCGGTGCCACGGGCTACAAAAGCTGCTATGTATTGGAACCCGGTGATTATTACTTCCATATCGGGGCAAGTGTTCGTGACACAACGAAATTGGCGCATAGATACCATGTGTCCTCGCTTATAGTGACGCAAGAGTGCCAAGAAGCGTTAGCCCCTTCACGTTCGTTTGAGCGAATGAAGCCTAGAGGTTGTTCTAGTGGTCAGTATGATGTGGCTTTTGAGCCTGTTCCTCAGCGCAGCGTCTCTTTATTAGATCGAATTGAATCTAATTTGCCGCAGGAGTTAGCGATAACTGGAGATATTGGAGTAAAGCTGCAAGATGTACAATCTGGCGAGGCCGCGCTAGAGCAGTTTGTGGCTCAATTATCACTATCACAGCTGGCGACCATTGTTCGTGGTGAAGGGATGTGTAGCCCGAAAGTCGCGCCTGGTACAGTCGCAGCATTTGGTGGGATATCGGATGATCTGACCGATTTTGGGATTCCCGCTGTCGCAGCCGCTGATGGTCCTTCTGGTATTCGTATGGATAGTGGTCATCAGGCGACACAAGTCCCCATTGGTACGCTACTAGGTTGTACTTGGAACCCACAATTAAACGAACAATTGTTTTACTGGATTGGTAAAGAGCTGCGCGCGTATCAAATAGATACGCTGCTAGGCCCGGGCATAAATATTCATCGACACCCTTTAAATGGCCGAAACTTTGAATATTTTTCAGAGGACCCATACCTCACAGGCACTATCGCGGTCGCGCAAGTTAGCGGGCTAAAACAAGCGGGTGTTACTGGTACGCTCAAGCATTTTGCAGCAAACGACCAAGAAACGGGGCGAATGGATGTAGACAGCGTTATGTCTGAACGCGCAATCAGAGAAGTCCACATTAAGCCGTTTGAAATGGCTGTGAAATATGGGGGCGCGACAACCATCATGACTTGCTACAACCCTGTTAACGGTCATTGGGGGGCGTCAAATTATGACCTTAATACAAGCGTGTTGCGTAATGAATGGGGCTTTAAGGGCATTGTTATGACCGATTGGTGGGCGAAAATGAATCACCCCGTCGACGGTGGGGTTGAGGATAAAGTTCACACTTCTTACATGATCCGAGCTCAGAACGATCTTTACATGGTTGTGGATAATGATGGTGCAGCCTCGAATGTAGCAGGAGACGATACCCTTACGGCGATAGAGCAGGGTATGCTTACACTTGGTGAATTGCAGAGAAGCGTCATGAATATTTGTCGCTTTATTTTGGATACGCCAGCAATGGGTCGCCCAGTTGAGCGTTATGAAGCGGTAAAAGCGGTGAACCCTTTTCACGAGTACTTCGGAAGCAATGCTATTACGGTAGATGCAATACCACCACTTAATGCAAATAGTAATACGAGCTTTGTTATTGAGGTTTCGGCACCGGCGACTTATCAAATCACAGCCAGCATGAGCTACAACAGGCCGTCATTGGCGCAGTCTTCTTGTGCTTTGAGCTTAAATGATGAGTTTTGTATGTCTCTGTCTGTCCATGGGACTGGCGGAAGTCTTACGAATATTGAAGGTTCTAAACTGTACTTGGAGCAAGGTTACTATCACGTGTGTATTGATTTTGTTAAAGCAGGGGCGACAGTGCACGAGTTAGAGTTTCGAAAATGCTGATGGTTTAGGTTGGTTTAAGTAAATTGAAATGATTGATATGCAGCGTCTAACTAACGCTGCATATTTTTTGTCTATATAAGGTGAAATTCAAATTTTCGTGTGACTTCAATCACGTTAGGTCATCACAAAGTGGCTGCTATTTTGTGATTGAATAAAACAGTCATGATAAATTGAAAGCGCTTTCAAAATTAGCCAATTTTAAGTTGAATTATGTCGAACACAAATAAAAATACCAAAAAATTAACTTTAGCCGCACTGTGTAGCGGTGTATTTATTGCTGGTTGTAACAGCGGCTCTGATTCACCAAGCACTCCAACACCACCTGATGCCAATGGGTGGACAATGGTGTGGAGTGATGAGTTCTCAGGCACTGAGATCGATAAAACCAAATGGGGTTTCGAAGTCAACTGTTGGGGAGGTGGTAATGGAGAGCAGCAATGCTATACCGACCGTGCCGATAACTCATACCTAGATGACGGCAAGCTTTATATTCTCGCAAAACAAGAAACATTTACTGGGCCAAATAACCCCGAGGGTAATTGGAGCGACACAACGACATTGCCATACACTTCTGCTCGTCTACGTACGATGAACAAAGGTGATTGGCAGTATGGTCGTTTTGAAATTAGAGCAAAGCTTCCCTACGGGCAAGGCACTTGGCCTGCAATCTGGATGTTGCCAACAGACTATGTGTACGGTGGCTGGGCAGCTTCAGGTGAGATTGACATTGTTGAAGCCGTCAACTTGAAGGCACCTTCAGACGCTGGTGGCTTGATTGGTGGCACTCCTGAAAGACGCGTGTATGGGACGCTTCATTACGGTGCGGCTTGGCCTAATAATGTGGAATCGGGAGAAGAGTATTACATGCCGGGCAACGTCAACCCTGCAGATGATTTTCATACTTACGCTTTAGAGTGGGAGAAGGACGAAATTCGCTGGTATGTTGATGGTGTTCACTATGCTACTCAGCGTTCAAGTGGTTGGTACAGCCAATATACCGAAAATGGCCAAGTAGTGATTGGAGAAGAGGACGCGCCTTACAATCAGAGATTTCACCTACTGCTTAATCTCGCGGTTGGTGGGGCATGGGCCGGCAACACCAATGATAAAGGCATTGATGAGTCTGTTTTCCCTCAAACAATGGTTGTAGATTACGTTCGTGTATATGAGTGTCAATCGAATACCGTGACTGGCCAAGGCTGCGCTTCGGTTTCTCCTGATGCGGTTCTTGTTCCAGGGCATGCCGCACCATAGGGAAGGCGGTTAATATAAGAATGGTTTATGGAAGAAAAGCCCAGATAAAGAGCTGTTAATAGAAGACGAAGTTAGAAATAAAGTTTATAGAAAGGTGGTGTGGCTTAGAGATAAGCCACACCATTTTTTTTGCTAATTCCAACCTATTTAGTTGTTTAGGTCAACAGACCCTAGCACCTCACTGCAGTCAACCGCATCTTCTGGTGTGCCACTTGAATTTGGCACAATTCGAATTCTGCCCAGATCAAACTCTACGCTTTGTTCACTGAACATCAAAAATGGCGTACTCATCCTCTGAAATGACATTCCAGCATGCTCGAAACATTGCAGAGGCACCTTAACGGTCGTCCATTGTTCTGAAGGTTCTGGTAATACTCGGTTGATCTGTAACTCACCGATACATGGCCATTCACAATGTGTCGCTAGAGTCATGCTCTCTGGTACCTGAGTCTTCATTCGAATATCAAACTCTAGAGTGGAGTTTGCGTTAGTATAGCGGTTGTAGTCTGCTCCTTTTTTATCGGGAGCCTGCATATACAATTGGGCGGCAGGGCGCTCATTAAACGATTCTTCAGAACTTAAAAACTTAACGTTGAGAGCCGATTGCTGCATTCCGTTATAGTTAATACCGGTTGTAGTGAGTGAGCCTATCGACGTTGTGCCCTTGGTCACGGCAAGTGATTCCCAATTATTGGCAGCGCCAGACATTCTTGCAGTAAATTCACCTTTAGCGTCTTTACCAAAGACTTCCAGTGCGACTTGCGCAATGCCATTGTCAGGTTCTGACATGCCACACCCGTAGTCTCTTGGATCGAGCGGAATATTATCTAGATCGTCGTAACGAGCCTTAATCTCTTTTTGATCTTTATAGTTGAGCCCATATCCATAAGGGAAAAGGGGCTGATGTTCACCCGTGGTATTCTGTTCAATGAGGTTGCCAGTAATCCCGTCGATCGGAGTTTGGTAATTAGGAATGTTCGGAGCATTGCGATTAATGGTGGTCGAACATTTTTTTGCTCCCCATGAATAGCTCAACGTTCCTTTGAAGTCTTGGCCTTGGTTTGCGAAGAGCACATCGGTGATCCCTAAGCCTTCAGTACCGGGTAGCCAAGCAGCGACAAAAGCGTCAGATAGGTTGATCTCTTCGTTCACATAGAGCGGGCGACCGGAGTAAAAAATGGTCACAACCTTGTATCCTTGGCTTTTCAGGGTTCGAATCGTCTCTAGATCATTTTTGTAAGAAGGCTTAAGTTTGGCGAATTCTAAAGTTTGTGTTCGGCTGATGTCACCAAACATCTCTGCGTAAGGATCTTCACCGATAACCACAATGGCGGTTGTGTCTTCCGGGCTGGCATTGGATCTATCGGTCGTCACATTGTCAGGCCCTACAACAGATTTCATCGCCATTAATAGTGTCTGTGCATTTGGAAAGTCTTTTTCAATGGTGTTGCCATCGCCTTGCCAAGACAACGACCACCCACCTGTTTGCTTCGTAATATCATTCGCGGCAGAGCCTACAACCAAGAAACGGTCGCTTGTCGATAACGGAAGTGCGTCGTTGTTTTTAAGCAGTACCAATGACTCTGACACCGCTTGGCGAGCCAAAGAAACATGTTCTGGAGCGCTTAATACCTCTTGTTTTCCGGCTAAAGAGCGCAAAGATGGCATTGGCTTGTTCCATAAATTAGCGCGTTTCTTAACTCGTAATATCCTAGTGACGGCATCATCAATGCGTGACATTGGAATCACCCCTGAGTTCACCTGCTCAATGACATTGTGATAGAACGCTTGCCAGTCTTCACGCGCGGTGATCATGAATACATCATTACCTGCGATAACGGCTTGTGGGCAATTTGCGGCTGTGCAGCCATTAATTTCACCTTGCCCATTCCAATCTGTGACAACAATGCCATCAAAGGCCATTTTTCCTTTGAGTACGTCTGCAATCAGGTATTCAGAACCATGAATTTTTTGGTTGCTCATGTACGGTTGATCGGACGTATTGGCTTTGTCGCTACTCATTGGGTCGTAGTTATTAGGGTTCCACCAAGAGTTAAATGAAGACATCACCACTTGCGCGCCAGAGCTTAAGCCCCCGACATACCCCATAGCGTGAATATTACGAAGATATTCTTCTGTGTAACGGTTCTCACCGTGGTCAACGCCATTGAGTGTGCCGCCATCACCAATCCAGTGTTTGACGTTAGAGATCACATGAGTGTCTCCCTTGAGGCCACTTTCTCCGCCTTGAATACCTGTTACCATACGTTTGGCGTATTGGTAAACGATTTCAGGATCTTCAGAATACCCTTCGTAGACTCGCCCCCAGCGATAGTCTCTCGGGGTAGCAACGGTGGGTGCAAAAGTCCAATCTAAGCCGGTGGCAGCCACTTCACGGGCGGTAGCGACACCGATTTTTTCAATTAACTCTGGATTACGAGCTGCCCCTAAACCAATGTTATGTGGGAAGAGTGTTGCTCCAAAGACATTGTTATGACCATGGACGGCATCTGTGGCCCACATGAACGGAATGCGAAACCCTCGGCCTTCATAACTTTGTTCAAGTGCTAGCCAGAATTTGTCCGCTTCATTGGCCCACCGTTTTGCCGACGCATACTTGTCGTCGTCGGGGAAACCACCACCGCCGTTTAAAATGGAGCCTAGTTTGTACTGTTGTGCTTCAGCTGGCGTGACTTCACGTAGATCGGGCTGAACCATCTGTCCGACTTTCTCTTCAAGCGTCATGAGTGACACGATTGCCTTGATCTCCGCCTCTATAAGTGGGTCTTTTGATATTTGGCTGTTCACCGGTTGCCAATCGTTCAAGTAGGGCAGAGCGTCATTTGAATCGAACTCGGCAGAGGATATTGCTTGGTCGGGAGTTTGGCACCCTAAAATAAAGCTTATGGAAATGCATAAGCTCAACATCGATTTTTTATAGATAAACACGTATAAACTCCTGTTCATCGCAAGGCGACACGGTATTTTCTTAGATGGATAAATTTAGAAACCATTAATCAAATCGAAGACCTAATTAATGGTTAAGAAGATTTTGGGGAGACTAAGCAGAGTGAAAAAGAGAGAAACTCTGCTTAGCTTCAATTAGAAGTAGTATTTGTTGTAGTCTCGTGCGCAGAGCACTCCTGATGTGACTTTAAAAGGCAGACCGGCAGGCACGACTAATGATCGTTTCTTGTAGCGGACTAAGTCTTTTAAAGATTTGGCATAGGCGTATTTGCTCGCGAGATCTTTCCAGTAATTATCAAAACTCATGGTCGTCACCTTGAATAGGAGTGGCCTTTTTTAGTTAGGTCACCGTAAGGACTCATTGATTCTAGCGACGAGAGGGAGCGCGTTACTCGATCTCGTCGTTTGTGTTGAAGGCTGCTTTGAATTTAGGAATAGCCAAGTTTTAGGAATAACCTAGTATCAAGAACAGCCGTTTTAAGAGCCGTTTATTTTAAAAACAGCCTATTTTGAGAACTGCATATCGGTTAGATAAAACTTGTCACCAGCAGCGCCATTGCTACCGAAAATAGCGACTTGCATGACTTCGTTTACATCGATTGGAAGCTTTGTCATATCAAATGAGTATGTCGTCCAATCGCTACCCACAGTTGGAGTCAGCAATGTTTCGTAAGATGCGCCTTTAGTTGTATTAAAGGCAATCTTGAAGTCCGATAGGGCACCTACTGATGCGAGTTTAAAACTCAGGTTTTTGTATTGGTTCATATCAAAGTCGAATGGCAAAATTTCACCATAGACATCACCAGTGAACGCAACAACCGCTCCCCAACCGTCACCTTTTGTCATTTCCCACGCATTGCTACCTAGGTAAGTTGATTCTAGGTTGAAGTCTGTCCCTGTTGACCACTCATTGAAGGCAGCGTTACCAACATTAAGGAAAGCACTGTCATCATAAGTTAGGTCTGAATCTAAACTTGTTGGTGAAATCATCATAAAAGCATCACCGTAATCATTGTGATCGCGAGTCGGGTGTATCCCCTTGTCGTAGGCAATGAAGTCTGTGACATACAACGTTTGACCTGTCGTGTCTGGGGTATAAACACCGTACACAGCAATTTGGTTAATATCGCTAAGTGCGAGTCCAAAAGCGTTAAGATCAATATCTATTTCATTCCATTGTGTTGCATCGTCCAGTCCAAAAGGAATCACTGAACTTGTCGCTTTACCATCAACGTTTGTATCTAAGAAAACCTCAAATCGATCAAAGGCACCATCGGCGGCTACTTTTAGTTTCAAGTTAGTGTAGTTTTCCAAGCTAACGAGGTTAACCGGTGCGGCTTCAGTACTGTTTTGGTTGGTCATCGCCAAAACGGCACCCCAACTACCATTCTCTTCGAGGATCCATGTAGACAGGCCATCAAACGAGCCAGAAGAGATAACAGTACCCGTGCTCCATTCGCCATAAGCGACGTCTTTTAGGCCGGTTTCGCTGCTTGAGTGTAAAATGATGAATGGGCTTTCTAAGTTGTCATCAACCGTCGGCTCTTGAGTTTTCACGAACTTATAGTCTGTCACATAGAAAGTAGAAACACCTGGTGTGCCGCCAACACCCATGATTGCGATAGAGTCTACGTTAGAGGTTTCTAAAGAAAACTTACTAAGATCAAGTCGTACCGATTGCCATTGATCATTGATGCGATCGTCAACAGGTAAAAGAAGTTCTTTGCTTACGCCGTTTGCCTCTAGAGTAACGGCGTATTTTTCGAAACCACCGAGAGTTGCAACTTCAACATCTAAATACGTGAATCGGCTGAGATCTTGCTCAATACCGCCGTTGAACACTAAAACAGCACCCCAGTTACCTTCTTCAGGTGATTTAGGACCCGAAGTAATGCTCCATGCATTTTGGCCCAAGTAATTTGAATCACCATTGAAGACAGTACCAGTGCTCCATTCTTGAACGGTATCGTCACCAAAAGTAATATCCGATACTTCACTGCCAGAACTGATCAGTACAAACTCATCCGTTGGCGGTTGAACAACCACTTCTTCACTTAGGAAGACGTCCGCTAATTCTACTTGACCTGCATTTTCAAAAGTCAGTGAGAACCAAGATGTTTCATCATTTGGTGTAACAGGGACTTTCATTTGAACCCAACCATCGGAAAGGGCTGTACCGTTTGATATTGGGTAGTTGTCTTTGTATTCAGCTTGTAAGGTTACGATACCCACTTCAACCGTGTTTGCTGTTGTGGTACGAACCTTGAAATTCGCATGCGTGATATGGGCGGCATCAATTTCGTTGCCTTCAGAAACGCCCCATGCAATGTTAGACGTTGGTGCACCCCAGTTAGAACCGGGTTGCATCACAAGGATTTCACCGTATTGGCTGTTTTGAGCAGTGGCAAAAATACTGCCACTTCCCCAGGTGTCCCAGAATTCGAAAGTATGGTTTATCTCTTCAGTAGCGTGAAGAATATAAATACTTTCACCAACCACGACAGGAGGCAGTGGATCGATAGGTGGTGAGGTTACGTCGGTAAGCGGGTCGTCACCGCAACCAGCAAGAGCCAAAGCGGCTAGTGTTGGTGCTACATATTGGTACAGTTTCATTTTTGACTCCATTCAAAGAAAGCGCTTACAAATCGAATTTTGAGAAAGGTATAACACTTTCTTTCTTTTTAGTAATTTGAACGAATTAGATACGTTGGGGGTAGCGTTCGTGAGAAAGCTGAAACTATTTATTAGCGTTCGAATCGAACATTATCGAGTTGGAAAATCATTTCGCCTTGAGGATCAAGAACCAGTAGATTTTTGATCTTTGACATATCTACTTTCCCTACTCCAAATGAGTTGCCATTTTGCACAAGATCATTCAGACCAATGGTGATGGTATTCCACTGGTTATCTTTAGGGATATCAACAGAGTAATCGCTCACGTTTGGCCAGCCACTGTCAATTTTCACCACGATCTTGTCGCCTTTAGTGACTTCTTCCATTTTAATGTCAAAGATCAGTTTTGCGTCTTTCGTCCATGAAGAGAGGTCTAGCTCTGGTGTTGCGAAATAGACATTGCCTGTTTCACCTGTTTTCGTAACCTGCATTACTTGGCCACGGTCATCAGTGTCGACATAGTCAAAGCCCATAATCACGCCTTGTGGATCGTACTCGTTTTGCTGTAAATACTTACTCAACTCACCATCGAAAACCGAAATTGTGTTGCCTGTTACGTAATCACTTGGTAGCTCAACGGTGATAGGTGGCTTATTACCTTTCACATGAACGGCGTCTTCAGAAACCGTCGCACAACCTTTACCTGTTGTTGGATCGGTTGAACATTGGTAAACACGAACGTAGTCGACTTCAAGTGCTTGCGGGAAAACGGAAGAATCGATGCCTTTTTCATTGGTGTTACCCGCCCATGATCCGCCTATCGCTAGGTTTAGCAAAAGGTGAAATCTTTGCTCGAAAGGGGCGTCATCCACACCGATGACCTTCTCACCATCTTTTATATATAGGTTGTACCAACCATCCGATGTCTGAGTTGCAAAATGCACATCATCCACATACCAACGCATCTCACCTTTTTCCCACTCTAATGAGTAGGTGTAGAATTCGTCACCCGGGTTTTTATTATCAGGTACGGTATAAGCTTGACCTGAGTGCTTGTTATTTGGCCACATGCCGCCGTAGTGCAGGGTGCCATAAGTACGAGTTTCTGGTTGTCCATTTTGATCACCATGGATATCAGATTTACTCTTGAGGTTAACGGCTTCTACAATATCGATTTCGCCAGAAGCTGCCCATGTGCCATAAACCCAATCGGAAGGTAACATCCAAATTGCAGGCCATGTGCCTTGACCTACGGGCATTCTCGCTCTTACTTCAAAACGACCATATGTCCAATCGCCTTTATCGAGACTGCGTAAACGTGCAGAGGTGTAAGGTAAGGTTTTTAAATCGTCATAATTGCCGTCGACGTTGTTAGGGCCTAAAAAGTTTTCTTTATTTGCGACAATATATAAAATGCCACCTTCAACAAATGCATTCTTATCTCTTGCTGTGTAGCATTGCTGTTCATTGTTGCCACCACCCCAGCAGTTTTCTTCGAGAGTCCATTTAGAATCATCGATTTCAGTGCCACTGAACTCATCATTCCAGACTAGCTCCCAACCCTCACTTTTTTTGATCGCTGGATCGGACAGCGTTTGTTTTGGTACAACAAAGTCAGAACTGGAACACCCAGAGAGTAGTACAGTACCGATAAATAAAGCCAAAGGTGTTGGCTTGCTTAAGAACATAAGATATCCCTACATAAAATGAAAAAGAAAGCCCTTTCTTTATAGTCATTCCCTAATTCCCTTTCAACTTATAAATAAATAATGGGTATTTTCTGTTCCCAATTTGTGATGAGGCTCAATAGAGAACTTCCTATTCTATGAATATTCAATAAAATTTGAGTGTTTAAAATAATCCAACAATTAGGCGAGATAAATATTATAGACTCGCTGTTAGAAATTAAGATCCTTATTGAATTTGTTTTTATGTTGTTGTTTTTTATTGTTTTAATTTTAATTTATACAGGGGGTGAATTGATTTCAAAGTAATAATAAGGTTTTAATTTAAGTAACTTTAAGAATAAACCGCACTGCTCATACTATTTAGCCTATATAAAACATACATGATACAAATTTGCAGCAAATAAGGTGTGCATCATGTTTCACTTATGGGGTGGAATTTCATTTTCATTTTGAAAGCGCTTTCTTAATTATGAGTTTGATCACGGTAATATCCCGTTTTAGCCACTAATATTCACAGCCTAAAGGGTCGCTTTGACGAATGTCGACATCAATAGAAAGCGTTTACAACGAATTATCAGTAGGGATGACAATGAAAAAATCACAGGTACATTTAGCATGTATGCTTGCGTTAACCGGAGCAACCAGCTCATTTACAGCATTTGCTGAAAATACGGAAGGCTTTGAATTTGGTGGCTACTTCAGACAAGGTGTGCTCTTTAGTGCAGAAAACGATTTCAAAGATTCAGACTTTGTTGGTCAAAAAGAGACATTAGGGCGTTTGGGCCTAGAGTACGACAACCAAACCAATATTGACCTTGGGTATCGCTGGGCATATGGCGATGGACGAGAGCTAAAAATTGGTACGGGTGTGTCAGAAGGTCTTACCGCGGGCTCAGGTAGCGGTTTTGTTGAAATAAAAGGCTATACCGAGACAGGTACAGTGTTCGCAGGTAAAAGAGACTACGGTAAAGAACGCTATATCTGGATGACAGATTTCTTCTATTCTGACATGTCGGGTACTGGTATTGGTATTGAGTCAATGAAAGTGGGCAGCGCCATTGTCAATGCGGCCTATATTGCAAGCTACCGTGATGATTACGACCTAGAGAGCAATGCGAGCAACCCAAACTCTGAAAACCTTAATAACAAAATGCATGCAGTTAACATTGCAGCAAGATATGGGGTGTGGGATATCTCGGCAACGTTCAAAACAATGCCAGATAACTGGGATCGTGATGGTAAAGAGTGGGCTGAAACCGGTTATGACCTAACGGTTGGCTATAAGATGTTCAACTTTTTAGGCATGCAAGGCGACGGTAGTTCACAAACAAATATTGTGTTGCAAGCGGGTAAAGGTTTGGGTGCTGGCCAATTGCTTGGTGGTACGATTACTTCGTACAACGCTTATAAACCGGGTGCGCTTCGTCACGGCGAACATGAATTTGAGTGGGGTGTTGGTAACGACGCTATCTCGTTAATGACGCATTTAGAAGATGATGATACTTCATATCGTGCACTCGTTTTTGGTGGACATCAGTTTGATAACGGTATTGGTATTTTCCCTTCTATTCAAGGCCAATACAATGATTACGCCGACGGCACCTATGATTATTGGGCTTCGGCAATGGTACGTCCGGTGATTGGCATCAATGATAAGATGTATCTTCAGGGTGAGGTTGGCTACGTTTACAATAACTGGAACGGCGACTCTTACGACCAAGCTAAGATTACCATTGCACCAACGTTGATGTTCCCAACTTGGACTGGGGTTAATCCAGAAGTAAGATTGCTCGCGAGCTACGTTGTGAACTCATGGACAACAGACCCAGACGCAGGGCAATCTAAAAACGACTTTGTTGTCGGTATTCAAACAGAAGCAAGTTGGTAACCCGTCCATCCCCATCGTAGTAAATAATTAATTATCTTAGCGGGTTAAAGCGCTATTTCTGAAAAATTATTTATTGTGATTGGTATCAGTTTCTAGAATTCAGCTCCTTCGGGGGCTGTTTTTTTATCTGCTTATTAATGCTTGCCTTGTTCTTACCGCTGATCTTTTTATACTCCAAGCTCGTTAATAGCAACCGTTACTCGAATTACGTTCTAGTTATTCACGTTGAACAAACCTCTTTAAGTTGAATTTTGATTATTAGGCCTTTTATATCCAACTATCGGTAATAGTAATATCAATAACTAAACAGATAAGCTGTGGGCAGAAATACAAATAGCGTGGGATCAAGGCTTGAAGCCGAGGTGGTATGTTATTTATATCGATTCGTATAGATCGATTCATATAAGCTAAATTCGCATAAGCTCGATTCGTACAAACCATCGCTTAGTATAAATCATCGTTTCGTACAAAAAATCGTTTCACATAAACGATAGATTCAACAATAGATCAGAGAGGGCTTTGAGAGCAAAGGTCGGGCTTGAGAACCTAGGGCAGAATTAAAGCCTTTGAGCAGAATAGAGTCTTAAGGCCAAACTGAGGGCAGAAAGAATAGGACAATAAAAAGCGCCCACAGAATAGGGGCGCTCTATTTATTCTTCTTCAATGAATGGGGGGAACATTAAAGAATGGTTGTAAGCAATTATCGTAGCGTAAATCCATTTGGCTCGGCAACAACAACAGTACCATCGCTGAATGTCACGGTCTTGTCAGAATTCCCATAGTTATAAACCGCGTAGGTTTTCTGACGAGCATTTTCAAATACAACCGCAGATGGGTAATCGGCTTTTATATCGGATTGCATTGCACCCAACTGTTTCCAAGTGTGCAGCCAATGATAGGTATGGGCCTTGCTTGAACCACGTTCTACTACGTAGTCGCCGTAACCTTCGTAGTCGGAAATAGCGGCGTCAGGGTTGTGCATGGCGATAATGTTCCACCAAATATCACGCCATTCATCTTCACCTAGACCAGACGGTTTGCCGTTGGCTGTTTCACTCAACCCAAGGTCAATATAATCGCTCATATAATCAGAGTGTTGGCCAAGATGCAGCGACAATGTATTTGAAGGTAAGCCTTGAATACCCAGTATATGGGTATATTTTGGGCTAAACCATGTAGAGAAAGTCGCACCATCGCCCCAAATAATAGACGTTGTTATACGGTTATAGCTTGGTGGGAAGTTATCTTTATCGGTATCGTTATTTTCCGCTGTATAAGCATCAATATTGTTCCAATATTCCCAAAATGAGTTAGTCGTGGATGCATGGGTATACATACCGCGTTCAACGAATTCATCTTTGCCCGTTGCTAAACCGTAAATAACCATGGCGCCATACGCATTGGCCGCTTCAGATGTGGATTCATTGTTGTTTCCGCGCGTGAAGTTAACCATGCCAGATGCCCATGAGAAGCCGTTAGCAGGATCAAAGTGGCGCATATACGGGAACATGTTGTCGCCTTTACCTGCGGCATAATCGCGGATCAATAGCTCAATCATAGGCCCGTATTGTGCGTCACTACACCAACTCACATCTTGGCGGCAAATCTCGGCAGCAGCACGCACGAAGTACCCATAATGAAAATGGTGATCGTTTAATTGCTGGTGGGATAAAAATGACTCTTTAATACCGAGCAATGTATTCCACTGTTGGTCGTAGACAAAATACTTTTCTGTATCGAGATCGCCAGTTGAATTTGCAGTAAACCAATCTTCTAACTCAACCTTAAGCCACTGAATAAATTGTGAATTCTGAGCTTCTAGGCCTAGCGAATCACTGATGGCTGCCAACTCTGCGACTTGTCCATAAATTTTACCTGCCCAGTATGTATCGGCATATTCTCCCTTTTTCGTGTAACCGTCGGAATCATATTCGTTGAGCCAGTTTTCCTCGCCAAGAGCAATAAAGTCATTGATATGAGCCGTCAATGTCTCGGTATCTAAGGCTGATGCATCGGTCGGTAAGTAGGGTAGAGCGCCAATAAAAGGGATCGTGTAGTTAAATGAATCCGTTTGCGCGTACTTAATGACACCGCGAGCGCTTCGCGTTTTGAATTCAGAATCAAGAGCAGTTTGGTTTTTCCATGCCATAGGGAAAAGACCTGCAATTGTATCGACCTTTTGTCCGCTGCTATCTAAGTAAGAGTGAGTCACACTGACTTGACTGTTGTCACGATCTACGTGGTAGTCGACATCGACTGATTTCACGACGTTTCGAGCCTTAGGGGCATAGAATGCTACCTTTTTCTCGATGCTCATGTTGTCGTTAGGAAGTAGTGCGACGGTAAATTCGTTAGCTGCGTTGTTGATTCCAATATTGTCGCTGGTGGTATTCGTAAACTCAGTGTCGCCTTCACCAACGATCAATACTTCAGTTTTGTTGCCAGCTACATTCGTCCACACACCCATCGTGTTGTTGGTCGGTTGATGAGAAATGCCTTTTTCACCACCGTCGGGTCTGAAGGTATGAAGTTCAGCTTTGCCGCTGTATACCTTAAAAAAAGCGTAAGGAGATCCGTGGACAAATGTCGCCTCCATGACAGGCGTGTCTTCCGGTGTCTGCCACTCTACGGTTACAGAGCCATCACTGGCATCTTGTAGTTTAGCTTCTAATTGATCGTGTTCAGTGTTCGTGATTGTTACACCATCAAAAGTCTCGGCGAATGGATCAGGAATTTGATATTGGAATATATCGGCTCCAACGCCTCTTAGGCCAGAGGGGATACCTAATATACGCACACCAGTATTGGTAATACGGACTAACATTGGGTCAGGAGTCAGGTAGCCAGCATGATTAGGGTTGCCAATTTGCATCTCGCCCATAAAAGAAAGAGATCCCCACCAACGGTGAGCTTGCACAGGTTGAGTAGCAGCTTTACCTGTAACTTGTGGAATTACCGGTTGCGCTTCACCAATTGGACGACCATTTGAGTCGCAGCCTGCAACTGCAGGGCTTACCACACCGGCACTATGGATCCAGTGGCCGTAGTCTGTTGTGCAGCCGTAGCTCAAAGGGTTAAATTTTGTGGCGACGTTACCGGCACCAAATACTAAGTAATCGCCAGTGGGTGGCGGAGTAGGGTTTCTTACCGTTACCGTTCGAATTTTTTCTGCTGTGTTTCCAGCCGTATCAGTGGCGCTGTAATGAATTTTATAGACACCAAGTTGGTTTGAATCAACATTGTTGGTGATGTTGAGGTCAAGATCGGTATCCACATTGTCTGTTACGGTTGCACCTGGGTCGGTATAGAGTTGCCCTATATCTATGTAATCGCTTTCTTGACCGTTTAGCGTGATAACTGGCGCAATAGTGTCAATACTTGGAACAGGGGTGTTGGTCTCATCGCCACTGCTGCCTCCACAGGCTGTCAACGCTAAAGCGAGTGAGATAGGTACATATAGTTTGTTGTATTTATGCATGTTTTTGAACCCTAAATAGGATGATAATATAAGCTGTTTTATGGGTATAAAATGCTATGAAATCTTCATGGTTCTTAGGTTTCAAACACTTCATATCCGTTTGTGATTTTAAGAGAGCGCTTACTTTATGGCTTATGGCTCTTGAGCAGTTTCTTGGTGGCTATTACTAATATTCATTTAAAATAATAGTTAATAAGTGCGCACTAAATAGCTCTCGCCAAAAAGTAAAACGTTTATCTATTTTAATATTGTATTTATTAATGCGTTGTTAATAAGCTAGTGGTGCTGATTTAGGTCTTTTACTGAGTCCCTGATTTCAAGCGACGGTGTCAGTTTTTTCCCTTTTAGTATTTCTTTATTTGATAATTGGTCTATCAGCATTTGACCCGCGATTCTGCCCATATCATGGATAGAGACCCCAACCGTTGTCAGTAAAGGTCGCAGGTGTTTAGACATTAGATCGTTATCAAAGCTCACAATTGATAAGTCTTCGCCAACCTGGAGGTTGTGTTGTGAGCATGCATCATAGACCGCTAAAGCGATGTTATCATTTTGACAAAAAACTCCAGTAATATCGTTCATGGTCTGAATGAGATGATTTGCTTTCAATAGGTTATCTTTGTGGTCGAATCGCCCTTCGACAATTAGTGATGGGTCATAATCGATGTTGGATTCGGCCAGCGCCTTCATATAGCCAAGTAATCGGTCTCTCGCTTCATTTTTGACCAAGGGGCCAGTAATACAAGCGATTCGTCGATGGCCGTTATCAATCAAGTGCTGCGTAGCAAGATAGCCACCAAGCTCGTTGTCAACATACAAACAGTGTTGTTCAAGGTCAGGTAAGTGGCGATTTAAAATGACAAAATTTTGGAAGCTTGTTACATGATCGATTAACGTTGAATCACACATTTGATCGGCATGAATAATCGCACCATCCACTTGTTTCGACCGCAGAAAAGTCAGTGACTCGGTCTCTTTTTCAAGTGAATCTTGACCGCTTGTTACAATAAGATGTAAGCCCAGCTTGTAGATTTCATTTTCTGTGGCGTGCATCAGAGGGCCGTAAAAGGGGCCATCCAAGCTACCCACCAGCATGCCGATACTGTTGGATTTTTTAGTAGCCAGTGCTTTCGCAGTCGAGTTAGGCGTATAACCTAGCTCTTTAATAGCATTGAGAACCTTGATTAAATTTCTTTCTTTTACAGTAGATTGTTGGTTTATAACTCTAGATACTGTCGCTTGAGAAACGTTGGCATATTCAGCGACCTCTTTTATGGTAATTGTATTCTTATCCATGATATTCAATTCTACCTGTTAAATATAATATTTAATTGCATTCGCAATGGATTCATACCATTAAAAATATCTTATCCAAGGCCGGTAAATTAATATTACCTCAAAAAATAACTTTGTAAGCGGTTTCTTTTGGGGCGGTCATCACATTTACGATGAAATGAGCGAGGGAGGGGTTTTTGTGTAAGGTGTTGAAAAGTAAGGTTTTATTTTTTGTTTGGGTTTTTTCTTTACTTAAGCTGTTGATTTTAAAGTATTAACTTGTGGTGTGATGGCGTTGGCAAAACATCATGGGGAGTTTGTGTCTGCCATATGTTTGCCTTAGGATTTTAATTACAGAATGAAACCGCTTACTTTTTGTTGGTGTGCCTTGTAAGCCACTGCATTGGATAAAGGGAATATTTATGAAGAAACATGCATCTATAGTGTCGGTTGTAATCAGTGCGGCACTTAGCAGTGGTTTATATGCAGCAGATGTTGATCAGTTTGGACAGGGAGGGTCAATCTCGGTCCCTATCATCAATACCGGTTTTCTAGACAACTATAACCCATATACAACAAAAGATATCTTACATGGGACGATGTTTGAGCCGTTGATGGTGTTTAACAACATGACCGGCGAGACGCACTGGCGTTTGGCTGAGTCTGCAACGTATTCTGACGATCTTAAGTCAATCACGTTGAAAATCAGACAAGGGCTAAAATGGTCTGATGGCAGTGCATTATCAGCTGAAGATGTGGTTTATAGTTTTGAATTAGCGAAAAAAAACCCTGCATTTGACCAGAAGGGGATCTGGGCTGAGAATCGATTAGTCAATATTGAAGCGACCGATGAAACAACGATAGTGTTCAATATTGCACAGCCTGACACGACGTTTTTGTGGAACCTCGCGGCTTATCACATTGTGCCTAAAAAAGTGTGGGGGCTACAAAAAGACTTAACGACGTTTACCAACCCAAACCCTATTGGTAGTGGGCCGATGACACAAGTGAGCTATCTTAAATCACAACAAATGGAACTGTGTCGTAACCCGCATTATTACCTTGAGAACCGTCCTTATTTAGACTGCATTACTTTCCGTTCATATAACGATAATTCTCAAATTCAACCGGCGCTTATCAAAGGAGAGATCGACTGGGGGTCGAACTTCATTGCTGATATTGAAAATACCTTTGTTGCCCGTGATCCTGATAATAACCATTTTTGGTATCCAGCCAACGACGCTATCCACTTATATTTAAATACCAAAGAAGCGCCTTTTAATGATGTGAAGGTTCGCCAAGCTCTATCTGTTGCTTTAGACAGAGAACTGATTGTGGATATTGCAGCGTATGGTTATCCGACAGCAAACTTTAACCCTGGTGGCATTGGTGAGCTGTATCAATCTGATATTGATCCCAAGGTGAACGAGAAATACGGCTACCTAACGCAATACTCTCCTGAACTTGCGTCTGATTTGTTGGACCAAGCTGGAATCATTGACCGAAATGGTGATGGGTTTCGTGATCTTGCCAGCGGTGAAACGTTTGAATTCGATATTGAGGTTGTCAATGGTTGGACAGACTGGATTCAAGTTGTCCAGATGGCGACCGAGTTTTATGAAGAGATAGGCGTTAAGTCGAACGTTAAAACAGTCGACTGGGCTGTGTACGACAAAAATCTGAAAGACAGTAAATATAAAGTTTCGATTAACTGGTCTATGGCTGCAGCAAACCCAATCGTAGCGTATCAAGAGTACTTCTCTTCTGACCGAATCGGTAAAACTTGGCATGCAGGTCATGGTATCAATAGCCCTGAAATTGATGCGTTGATTGACAGTTTTGGGAAAACAAACGATAGCACCAAGCAATCTCAAATTTTGTCAGAGCTACAAGAATTCACGGCGCAAAACCTTCCATTCATCCCTTTGTACTCGAACCCTACATGGTTTCAATACAGCGAGTCGAAGATCACGGGTTGGCCGAGTAAAGAGAACCCATATATTCAACCGGTCTTTTATGATGGCGGTAAACGCGTGATCATTCTTAATAACTTACACCTCAAATAAATTCATATAGGAGGGGACTGCCCCTCCCACTGTAAGGATGGCGTTATGTCGTTTCTTGTTCGCCGGTTTGGCTTTTATTTTACTGCTTTTTTAATCGCAATATCTTTCAATTTTATGCTTCCTCGGTTGATGCCGGGTGATCCGGTTGATGCACTTTTTGCTGCCGCTCAAGGCCGTATGGACCCGGATCAAATGGATGCGGTTCGTGAAATGTATGGCTTTGTTGATGGCAATATCTTTGAGCAATATTTTGCTTACATGAAAAGCGTGTTTACATTGGATTTGGGGCCATCTGTGTTGATGTTCCCTGTGAGTGTTTCTGATGTGTTGGCAATGGCACTCCCTTGGACCATGTTTTTAGCGTTAGGGTCGTTGATTGTAGCGCTGATTATTGGTGTCAGCATTGGCACGTATGCCTCTTATCGTCGTGAAGGTTTGTTTGGGCAGCTGGTGCCACCCATTTTGGCATTCATTAGTAACTTTCCTTATATCGTTACTGCTCTGCTGCTGTTCTATTTCTTTGGTTTGAAGCTAGAACTGCTTCCATTAGCGTATACCCACGATCCTTCCCTAGAGCCCGGTATGACGTGGGAGTTCATCTCTAGCGTGGCAAAACATGCTGTGTTACCTGTTGGGTCAATGGTTATCGTTGGCATCTCGACTTGGGTGTTCAATATGCGCAATGCCATGATCAACGTATTAGGTGAAGACTACGTGACGATGGCTGAAGCCAAAGGGCTCAGCAGTTATCGCGTGATGTCTCGATATGCGGGTCGAAATGCCATTCTTCCTGTTGCAACGGCAATTGCTATGGCGATTGGCTTCTCATTTGCGGGTTCAATCATGACGGAAGTTGTCTTTAACTATCAGGGCTTAGGCAACATCCTACTAAAAGGCATCGTTGCTCGAGACTATCCGCTCATTCAAGCAATTTTGCTTATTTTGGTGACTGCCGTACTCACTGCCAATTTCATCGCTGATCTGCTTTACGTTTGGCTCGACCCTCGTATCTCTAATTAAGGCCATCACATGGATAATCTAATCACCAATAAAACCGTTTCGTCTGGCCAAAATTTGCCAGCGCGTGAATCGAAATACTCTTGGAAAAATATTAAGCAAATCTGCGGAAAGGTGTATGCCTTTTTCTACGGTAATCCGCCTGCAATTATCGGATCTTTTTTGCTGACCATCATATTGGTAGGTGCATTAATGGCGCCTGTTTTGGCAACTCATAACCCAGAGAAGCGCGTCGCAAGGCCTCATGTAGCACCGAGTAGTGAGCATATATTTGGCACCACACGCAGTGGACGAGACGTATATAGCCAAGTATTACACGGTGCGAGAAAGTCACTCACGGTGGCGATTTTTGCTGGCGTAATTGCTATGACGATTGCTGTGTTTGTTGGCGTTTCATCGGGTTACTTCGGTGGCAAGATCGATGATCGACTGAATTTCTTAACCAACGTCTTCTTGGTGTTCCCACAACTTCCTCTATTAATTGTGTTAGCGGCATTTTTGGGGCAAGTCGGGTCGCTTGTTATCACCGTGTTGTTGGGCATTACTTCCTGGCCATGGGGCGCGAGGGTCATTCGCGCTCAAACAATGGCAATACGGAGTAAAGAATTCATCATTTCAGCAGAGGTAATGGGCGAGTCCAAAGTTCGTATTATTCTTGTCGAGATCCTACCGAATTTAGTTTCAATCGTTTTTGGTGGCTTCCTTGGAACCGTGATTTATGCCATGGGCTCAGAAGCGGGCTTAGGCATTTTGGGCTTGGGCGATGCGACAGAAGTGAGCTGGGGTTCGATGCTGTATTGGGCGCAAACTTCTTCATCTTTATATACAGGCGCTTGGTGGGAAATGCTGATTCCTGCACTGGCTCTCGCCATTACGGGTGGGGCACTGGCTTTGATCAACATGTCGATTGACCAAGTG
Source organism: Vibrio sp. 10N.286.48.C11 (assembly GCF_041469805.1). Lineage (NCBI taxonomy): Bacteria > Pseudomonadati > Pseudomonadota > Gammaproteobacteria > Vibrionales > Vibrionaceae > Vibrio > Vibrio sp. 10N.286.48.C11. Next base: position 124,237 of record NZ_JBFRLK010000003.1, read on the forward strand.
AGTAACCCGAAACTTAGAACGGGCCCACATATCAAACTTTGGCACAAACTTAAAAAAGAAGCGGATAAGCGCAGAGGTCTATGATGAGTAACTTACTAGAAATTAATGATCTTTGTGTCGATTATGTCTCGCCTAACGGTATCGCGCGTGCCGTGAACAATGTCAGCCTTTCTATCGCGCCGGGAGAAACGCTCGGTATTGCGGGCGAGTCGGGCTGTGGGAAAAGCACATTAGCGTTTGCCATTTCACGCTTGCACAAAGCACCTGCTCTCATCTCTGAAGGGGAAATCCTTTATAAAGGGCAAGACGTCCTAAAGATGAATAACAAGCAGCTGCGTCAATTTCGCTGGAATGATGTGTCAGTGGTTTTTCAGAGTGCAATGAACTCTTTAAACCCGGTGATTTCTATTGGCGAACAGTTAACGGATGTGATTCTGGCGCATAAACTGGTGACGTATGCACAAGCGTACCAACGTGGAGTTGAGTTACTTAATACTGTTGGTATTCATGGGGAAAGAATGTCGAGCTTCCCTCATCAGTTGAGTGGTGGAATGCGCCAACGTGTCGTTATTGCGATTGCGTTAGCCCTTGAGCCAAAGCTGATTATTATGGATGAGCCGACAACGGCACTCGATGTTGTCGTTGAACGTGAAATTCTCAATGAGTTGTATGACCTGAAGAGCAAATTTGGTTTTTCGATACTATTTATCAGCCACGATTTAAGTTTGATGGGCGAAATAGCGGATCGAATTGGTGTGATGTACGCGGGTAACTTGATTGAACTTGGCGATGCAAAAACAGTATTTAGCCAACCTAAACACCCTTATACCAAGGGTTTGATCTCTTCATTCCCAACGATTCATGGCCCGAAAGAGCGCCTACATGGTATTCCGGGTAACCCCGTTAACCTTCTCGATATTCCCCAAGGGTGCAACTTTCAAGAGCGCTGTACCGAATGTGTCGCAGCGTGCTTTGAAACCGAGCCTCACCTGTTGTCGGTCGAGAACGCCTATCATGTCGCTTGTCATTTAGTGGAAGGAAACCAACATGGATACTGAACAAACAATCGTAAACAGTCGTAAAGATGTGATCTTGTCGGTTAGGAATCTCATGAAAGATTTTCCGGTTGGCCAATCCAGTAAGAACAATATGATGCGCGCCGTGAATGACGTTTCTTTTGAGCTACGCAAAGGCGAGGCGCTTGCCATTGTGGGTGAGTCGGGTTCAGGGAAAAGCACTGGAGCAAGAGTACTTACGCGAATCTACGACAAAACAGCAGGAGACATCGAGTTTAAAGGTGAGCCTTTAGCAGACTATATTAAAAAACATGGTGAGCTAGAGTATGCACGTCAAGTTCAGATGATTTTCCAAGACCCATTTGGATCTTTAAACCCGGTACACACCATTTATCATCATATTGCTCGTCCACTTTTGATTCATAAGCGCGCAGAGAAAGACGCCATTCCCCAATTGGTGTATGAACTGCTGGATATGGTGGGTTTATCGCCGGTAAAAGAGACGGCGGAGAAATACCCTCATGAACTCAGTGGTGGGCAACGCCAACGTGTCGCCATTGCAAGAGCGATCGCAGTAAGCCCGGAAGTCATTTTGGCTGATGAGCCTATCTCGATGCTCGATGTCTCTGTTCGTTTAGGCATCTTAAACTTAATGGCCGAACTGAAAGACAAACATGGTATCTCTTTCATGTACATCACTCACGACATCGCGACCGCTCGTTATTTTGCCGAGAAAACCGCAGTGATGTATGTCGGGCATATGGTTGAGTGGGGGGATAGTGACAATGTCACTCAAAACCCACATCACCCGTATTCACAACTTTTGTTGTCGGCCGTTCCTGAAGTAGGCAATGCCGGTAAACGTGAACTTGGCGCTAAGAAAGGGGACATCCCACTTTGGAAGCCGACCAGTAAAGGGTGTCCGTTTGTGACTCGTTGCTACCATGCAAGCGACAATTGCGCTCAATCGATGCCTTCAGTGACTCAAGTATCAAGTAATCATTTTGTTCGTTGCCATCACATCCCGAACAAGTAACACAAAGACAGTTAATTTTCAGCGCTAAAAGTAAGCGCTTTCATGGTTTGGTTTATTATTATGACATACATTAGAAATTCAGAGGCTCAAGAAGTTTGCGGGCAGTTCGTTGATTTAGACGGAGAGCGTTACTACAAAATCAGTAATGTGGACGCCATGGCGCCCTTTTTTATCAGCGTAGTCTCTGCAAGTAATCATTGGTTATTTGTCTCTTCTTCTGGCTGCCTTTCAGCTGGGCGTATTCGACCTGAAAATGCACTTTTCCCATATCGCTCGGTCGATTACATCCATGAAAATGCAGAAAATACCGGTTCAAAAGCGATAGTAAAAGTGGCTCAAGGTACCAATGCTTCACCCAATTGGGAACCATTCAACCCACACCATGACGGCAAGTTTGATGTTGAGCGCAATATTTACAAGAACGTTACGGGTGACAAAATTGTCTTTCAAGAGGTGAACTATACACTGGGTTTGAGCTATCAATACAGTTGGCAAACCTCTGACCGTTTTGGTTTCGTTCGAGAAACAGAAGTGGCGAATTTAGATTCTCAACCGAAGCATATTGAGATCATTGATGGGATCCAGAATGTTCTGCCTCCAGAGGTGCCTAAAACGGTGATGCAAACAAGTAGCGCGCTGGTGGATGCTTATAAATGGAATGAGCGTGTCGATACTCTGCCGTTAGCACTTTACAGCTTGTATGCCAAATTGAGCGACCGAGCTGATCCAGCGGAATCTTTACGTGCAACGTCTGTGTTCTCACTGGTTGAGAATGAGCATCAGGTGCTACTGAGTTCTAAAGAGTTAACGAAGTTTAGAAAAAACAGTCAACTTAGTGCGCAACCATTGGTTCGAGGCGAGCGCGGTGCTTATTTAATACATCAAAAATTTGAGCTAAAGCCGAACCAAAAACAGAATTGGTTGATTGTGGCTGACATTGATCAGACCCACAAAGAGGTAGAAGTCACCAAAGCATTACTGCTAGAAAGTGGTGCACTGGCTAAGCAAATTAAAACCGACATCAAAGCGAATCAAGACGACCTAATGGGCTTGATGTCTGGTGGTGACGCGTGGCAATTAACGTCTTCAGAAGAAACCGATGTTCATCACTATGCGAATGTTCTGTTCAATAGTATGCGTGGTGGAGTGTTTGTTGATGGCTACGAGCTAGATAGCAGTGACGTTAGAAACACATTTGTTCGTATTAACCAAAAAGTCGCACAAAAACATCGTGATCTCCTGCACTCGCTACCCTCAAAATTGAGCCACCCTGAGCTTATTGCTTTGGTTAAAGAGACACAAGACGAGCAGTTAATCCGCCTTGCCTATGAATACTTGCCGCTGACATTTGGTCGCCGACACGGCGATCCAAGCCGTCCATGGAACCATTATGAGATTAATGTTCGTGATGATGAAGGAAATCGACTGTTAGGTTACCAAGGAAACTGGCGTGATATTTTCCAAAACTGGGAAGCGTTGGCGCTGAGTTATCCGAAATTCATCGGCTCATTTATGACCAAGTTTGTGAACGCCTCGACGGTTGATGGCTATAACCCGTATCGCATCACAAAAGAAGGGATTGATTGGGAGATGTTAGAGCCTGAGAACCCGTGGAGTAATATCGGTTATTGGGGTGATCATCAAATTATCTACTTGCTCAAATTACTGGAACTCGCTGACAAGTATCAAAGCTCCGAATTGGTCGCGTGGTTGAATGAAGAGCACTTCAGTTACGCGAACGTACCGTATGAAATTGTCGGTGCAGAGCAGATATTTAAGAACCCTAAAGATACGGTAACTTTTAATACAGAAAAACAGCAAGTAATTGATGAACGTTGTGAAAAATTAGGCAGTGATGGCCGTCTTGTTATGGGCGCGAGTGATAATGTCTATTTGGTTTCACTGATGGAAAAATTGCTGGTGCCTTTACTGGCGAAGCTAAGTAACTTTGTACTTGATGGTGGTATTTGGCTTAATACACAAAGACCCGAATGGAACGACGCAAACAATGCCATTGTTGGCAGTGGGTTGTCGATGGTGACGTTGTACTACATGCGTCGATACACTTCGTTCATGACTCAGTTGTTAGAACGCGCCCCAAAAAGCTTTACGATATCAAAAGAAGTCAGTGAATGGTTGAACCACAGTTTTTGTATTTTGGAAGCGGCCACGAATGTGTTGAAACATGACGTGGCGACGCCAGAGTTCCGCAAATCGTTGTTAGTCGATTTAGCGAACGAAGGCGAAAAATATCGAAATAAAGTGTATCAACACGGCTTCTCATCGAAAACATCGGTAGACAGCGGTCATCTCAAAGGCTTCATGAATATCGCGCAGTCGCTGATTGACCGAACGATTGAAAACAACAAGCGTGAAGATGGGCTTTACAATGCGTATAACATCTTAGACTTGAACGATGACGGTGCTCAAATTAAAGAGCTATACCCAATGCTAGAGGGTCAAGTCGCGGTATTGAGTGCTGGTGTTTTAGACGGCAAACAGAGCGCCGAATTGCTTGATAACTTGTTTAGCAGTGACATGTACAGAGCTGATCAACAGACATTTATGCTCTATCCAGACCGAGCCTTGAAAGGGTTTATGGACAAGAACAGCATTGATCAACACGCCATAGAATCAAGCACGTTGTTAGAACATATGCTTTTGAGGAATGACACTCGAATCATCACAAAAGATATCAATCAGAAGTATCATTTTAATGCCGATTTTGAAAATGCAGGCGTGCTTTCAGATCGCTTAAATGAAGTAAAACCGGATTACCCAAGCTTTGCCGATAGCGACTGGAAGGCAGTACTGGCGCTTTATGAAGATGTTTTTGAACATAGCGCGTTCACTGGCCGTTCCGGCACGATGTTTGGTTATGAAGGGCTGGGGTGTATCTACTGGCATATGGTGTCAAAACTGTTGCTTGCTGTGCAAGAAAATTATCAAGCTTCGTATCGTGAAACAGGTATGAGCCCATCGACGATCAAGCTTGATAAATACTATTACCGTATTCGAAAAGGCATTGGGTTTAATAAGACCCCTCAAAATTACGGTGCTTTCCCGACCGACCCTTATTCTCATACACCGAAGCAGGCAGGCGCACAGCAACCGGGTATGACAGGGCAAGTGAAAGAAGAGATCATCACTCGTTTTGGGGAGTTGGGTGTTGAGGTTGAGCAGTCTCAGTTGCGAATCCATCCGACATTATTAAAAGCGTCGGACTTTACCACCCGTCTCAAGACATTCAATTACATTGATGTCGATGGGGTTTGCCAGTCGTTGGCGCTAGAAGGTGACGGCTTGGCTTTCACTTATTGTCAGGTACCTTTTGTTTACAAGGTCGACAAAAGAGCTGTGGACACTGGTATTCATGTAAAACTGATGGATGGACAATGTTTGGAGTGTGAAGGCGACCAGCTTTCTCTTGAGTTGACGCAGTGGCTTTTTGAGCGCTCGGCAATGATACATTCAATCTATGTGACTTTACCCAGCTGCGCGATTGAGCGTTAATCTCACTATTAGCTAAGAAGAAACACAAATAAAGCCATATTTACTATGGCTTTATTTGATCTTGTAGAAGTGTAAAAACTTAGAAGCTTAGAAGCCAAAAGCTAAAAGCGACGAAGCTACTCGTCATTCATGTTATTTACGGAGTCTCGAATAACGATGGTTGGGATAAGTTTTCGGCTTGTCATTTTCCCAACGTTATTGATCTGGTCAATGATCATCTCGCCCGCTATTTTGCCCATTTCATGCAGTGGAAAACCAACCGTCGTTAACTGTGGACGCATGTGTTTAGATAGTAAGTCGTTGTCAAAGCCGACAACCGATATATCTTCTCCAATCAGCAGTTTACGCTGTACGCAAACGTCATAGACAGCCAGTGCGATATTGTCGTTTTGACAGAATATTGCGGTGATATTGTTGTCTCGATCAAGCAACTTAGAGGCCGTATCAAAGTTTCCTTCATGGTCAAATCGAGCTTCAATGGTGAGGTTAGGGTCATAAGAGACACCGTGTTCAGCCAGTGCACGAATATAACCAAGTAGGCGATCACGGGCGTCTTGTTTAGACATAGGGCCAGTGATACACGCGACATTTCTATGCCCATTATCCAACAAATGCTTGGTGGCGATATACCCACCGAGTTCATTATCAAGGTAAAGACACTGATCTTTCAGTTCGGTTATTTTTCGGTTGAGCACTACGAGTGCTTTAAAGTCACGGGTTAAGCTTTGCAGCATATCATCTGAGACTTTGTCAGCATGAACAATGGCACCGTCGACTTGTTTCGATCGTAAAAAATTAAGAGCATCGTGCTCCTTTTTTTCATCGTCTTGCCCGCTGGTCACTATAAAATGAAGCCCGTTTCGATAAAGCGTGTCTTCCGCTGAATGCATTAAAGGGCCATAAAAAGGACCGTCTAAGCTTCCTACTAACATACCGATACTGTTGGAACGGTTACTGGCTAACGCTTTAGCGGCTGAATTTGGAGTATAACCAAGGTCGGCGATGGCCTTTTTTACTTTTTCTAAGTTCTTCTCTTTTACCGAGTCTTGACCATTTATCACGCGAGAAACAGTGGCTTGCGAAACATTGGCGTATTCAGCGACTTCTTTAATTGTTATGACTTGTTTTTGCATAATAGGTCGAAAATGTCCGTGTTTAATAGATGATGTGTTTCAACTGGAAAAGGTAAGAGTTTGATGTCAACACCATACAAATGAATGCAAGTGTTTGATTCAAAATTATCTTTTAAGCTTTAGCCCAATTTTATACGCCTTAACTGCTGAGGTACAGAAGAAAGCGGTTCAAAATTCTACCTAGGTAGCAAAAGCAACAATATCTTGCATTTTTGCTTGGTATAAAACCCACCACAGAGGCGAGCTTTAAACGCCTAAAGCGAGTAATAACCTCGTTTATTTAGGGGGTAGTTCACGTTTTTTGAGTGCATTTTAACTTTTCGTAGACTTATCCAATTGAGTGAAGTTATCTTACAAGCATAAAAGAAAGCGCTTTCTTTTTCTTTTGCGATGATTCATTCGATGGGCGTTGCATTAGAGAGGTCTGGATCAGTCAGACACGTACAGAAAGGCTTTAACGCATTTTTCTCATGTCGGGATACAAGAGTTTAGGTAGGTAGAGTGACCATGAATAAAGAGTATTATTTGGAAAATGAAGAGTTTGTAATTAACGATTATGACTTAAAGAAGACATTTTCTTCATTTTTGCCGGGGTTAGCTGGAAAGAAAGGAATTCCGCTTTGGGCGTTTTACGTTAATCGAGGGCAGGGGTTATGTTCTTTTGGTGTAGAGAATAAGGATAATCCTATTCTTGAATTTTCACCGGCAGTGACCGCTTACCAAAATGTTGACCGAATTGGGTTTCGCACCTTTGTGAAGTTAAACAATGATGTGTATGAGTTTTTTGGCACTCAGCGTTCTGAAAATACCCAGCGTAAAATGTACATCAAGCGTGATAAATTTAAGATTACTGAAGAAAATCAAAATCTTGGTTTATTAGTAACGGTGACATATTTCGGCCTTCCAAACGATAGCCTTGCTGCCGTTATGAGAAAAGTAGAGATCAAAGATTTGTCGGGTACAACACGACATATCGAGCTGATTGATGGATTGTCGCAAATTCTTCCATACGGTACGCCAAATACGCTATTCAAAGAGATGTCGAACTTACTGAGAAGTTGGATGGATGTCTACAACTTAGAAAATGACGTGCCATTTTTTAAGATGCGCTCAACTACGTCAGACAGTGCAGAAGTTGGCACATTAGATAAGGGTAACTTCTATCTGTCTTTTGCTAATGAACAGCTTATTCGTCCAATCGTTGATGGTGAAATTATATTTGGTCACGACACGTCTATGTCGACACCGATTTCTTTTCAAGAACATTCCATTAATGAGCTAAAACAGAAAGCGCAAATTACCGCAAATAAAATTCCAGTCGGTTTCTCTCCAGTGGCATTTGACCTTAAGAGTGATGACACTTTTGTTCTGAGAACCATTATTGGCCACGCCAACGATCTCGAACAGTTGAATGATAAAGTCGATGAGATGGTTTCAAGCCATTACTTTGACACTAAAGAGCAAGAGTCTGAGGCCGTGATCAACGAGTTGGTTCAAGAAGTCGAATGTCAGACATCGAATCCAATCTTTGATCAGTACATCAAGCAAAACTATCTCGATAACATTTTGCGTGGTGGCTACCCGTTAATATTCGAAGGGAATAAGACAAATCATGTTTATCATGTCTTTTCTCGTAAACACGGTGATCTTGAGCGCGACTATAACTTATTCAATGTAGCTCCTGAGTATTTCTCGCAGGGCAATGGTAACTTCCGAGACGTATGTCAAAACCGCCGAGTCGATTCACTCTTTAACCCAAAAGTGGGTGACTATAACGTAAAACTGTTTGCTTCACTGATTCAGCTAGATGGTTATAACCCGCTAGGTGTTAACGGTTCGACATTCCAGTTTAATCGTAATGTGGATATCAAATCTTTAATCGCAGAGAACTTTGATAATAAGCATGACGTTATGGAAGGTGTTTTAGGTAAAAAATTCACGCCCGGTACTGTCATCAACACCATGTCAAATGAAGGTATTACGTCTTCAAAAGATGAAATGACGCTGCTGTCTGATCTTTTAAAGCATGCTGAACAAAACATTGAAGCAAGTTTTGGAGAGGGCTTTTGGGTTGACCACTGGACTTACATTCTTGATTTAGTTGAGTCTCACTTGGCTGTTTACCCAGATACCAAAAAAGCATTCTTGTTTGATAACTACGACTATAAATACTATTCATCACCTGTCACCGTTTTACCAAGAGACGAAAAAACGGTACTGACAGCGGAAGGTAAAGTAAGGCGTTACGGCTCTATTTTGCACAACGATGAAGAGAAAGTAGAACAACTGGCTATGGATGTGAACGGCTCTAACTGGGTGGTTGATGCACAAGGTGAGCAGATAAAAACCAACCTGTTTACGAAACTGTTTACGTTAGCGTTTAACAAGTTTTGTACGCTTGACCCTGAAGGCATTGGCATTGAGATGGAGTCAGACAAGCCTGGCTGGAATGATGCGATGAACGGCCTACCTGGGTTGTTTGGCTCTGGCGTATCGGAAACGGTTGAACTTCTCAGACTCTTAAAGTTCCTAGCAAGTGCGTTTGATTATTCAGGCTCAATGCAGCTGCCTACTGAGTTTACTGAGTATGTATTCCGTGTTGATTCGCTTCTTAAATCGAGCCTAACAGGGTTTGAATATTGGGACGAGATTTCTTCAATCCGAGAAGAGTATCGTCAAGCTGTGAGATTCACCGTTACCGCTAATTCAGACCAGCTGAATGTATCAGATGTGATTGCATTGCTTGGAAAAATGACAGCTAAAGTCGAAGCGGGCATCGAGAAAGCGAAAGCATTGTCGAACGGGGTACTTCCTACGTTTCTTTACTATGAAGTCACACAATACGAAGAGATTCTTAAAGACGGCATGCCAAAAATCGGTAATTATAAGTTGCCGCTGGTTCGGGCAAAAGCCTTCAAACTTAATGTTTTACCGGCTTTCTTAGAAGCGCCCGCTCGCCTGTTGAAAGCGAATACAGACACCCAAGGCAATGTGTCAGATTACAACAAAATCAAAGCGACAGGCATCTACGATACAGAGCTAGGCCAATTTAAAACCAGTGAGTGTTTGGATGAAATGAGTTTAGAGATCGGTCGAGCGCGCGCATTTACCAAAGGTTGGCTTGAGCGTGAATCTAATTTCTTACATATGAACTACAAGTATTTGCTTGGCTTATTAAAAGCAGGAATGTACGAACAGTATTTTAATGAGATAAACACCAACCTGATTTGTTTCATGGACCCTGAGGTGTATGGCCGAAGTATCTTAGAAAACTCATCATTTATTGCACCAACATGCAACCCAGACCCTAAAACGCACGGTCAAGGTTTTGTGGCTCGTTTGTCTGGGTCAACCGTCGAAATGCTTCATATGTGGACTATGATGATGTTTGGCGACAAACCGTTTGTGATGAATGGCGACACGTTAACACTTAACTTGAAGCCAGCACTGCCGGCGGCATTCTTTGATGAAAACAATCAAGTGTCATTTACGTTTATGGGTGCGACGAAAGTGACTTACGTCAATCATTCACGACTGAATACATACGATGAGTTCAGTGTTTCTGAATACGTAATGAAGTATTCGAATGGCAGCACAATCGCATTAACTGAAATCAATGGTGAACATGCCGAAGACCTAAGAAACGGCGAGATATCAGAACTTATTGTGACGATGAAATAACGAACAAATATAAGGCACATGGTTAGTGTTTAGCGTACCGCCGACGTTCGGAGTAGGCGGTACGCAATTAAATAAACAGTAATTCGTGTTATGAATTTAAATAATAAGTTTTGCCTTTATCTTAGGCGAAAACCTATTGATGGATTAAAGGGTATTAAAATGAGTGAAGCGAATCAATCAGCAAGCCAGGTTAACGTAGGGGCGAGCTATCAACCTACGGCCAATGGCTGTGTGCCGTTGTATCAAAAGATTGCCTTTGGTGTAGGCTCTTTAGCGAATCAGCTATTTGCTGCTGCGCTGGGTGTGTTCATGATTGTGCTGGTTATGGGGCTAGGCATGGACCCATTGCTTGTGGGTATTTTAGGCGCGGTTCCTCGTCTGTTCGATGCGATTACAGACCCATTAATGGGGTATATTTCTGATAACTCACGCACGCGTTGGGGACGCAGACGTCCATATATTTTTGTTGGCGCCATCATCACAGGTGTCGCTTTTATGCTGATGTGGCAAATATACCCAGAGAATGGTGAAGCCTATAACTTTGTGTACTTTTTAGTGCTCTCATTATTGTTCTACTTAGGTTACACCATTTTCGCGACGCCTTTAGTGGCTTTAGGCTATGAAATGAGCCCAGATTTTCATGAGCGAACTCGTATTATGGCGGTTTCTCAATGGATAGGGCAATTAGCATGGGTGATTGCGCCTTGGTTCTGGGTAATGATCTACGATCCGAACCTTTATGAGTCTGCTGCAATTGGTAGCCGTGAGTTGGCTATTTGGGTCGGTCTGCTTTGCCTAGTGTTTGGTATTACACCGGCTCTATTCTGTAAAGAGCGAGCACCAACAGAGCAAACAACTGAAAAGCTGACACTCTCTTCTTTCAAAAATATTTTTGGGAAGTTTTTTAAGGGAATTTGGCAAACCTTTAAATGTTTACCGTTCGTAAAATTGTGCAGCGCGACATTCCTTGTTTTCAATGGTTTCCAAACAGTGGCTCAGTTCTCTTTCTTTATCATTGTCTTTTACGTATTCAATGGTGATCAAGGTGCAGCTGGAACATGGCCTGCTTGGTTCGGTACTATCAGCTCACTATGTACTTGCTTATTAGTGATTCCGATTATTACCAAAATCTCACAAAAGTTTGGAAAGAAAAATGCCTTTATTATCGCGACTCTAGTATCAATTTTAGGCTACATACTTCGCTGGTGGGCATTTGAACAAGCACTGAACCCAAGTACCCACTGGATGATGTTTGTTTCATTACCTCTGATGGCTTTTGGTATAGGCGGCTTGTTTACTTTAATGATGTCGATGACTGCAGATGTATGTGATTTAGATGAGTTAAACACAGGTGAGCGTCGTGAAGGGGTGTTTGGTGCGGTGTACTGGTGGTTTGTTAAGTTGGGCACAGCCATTGCTACCTTGATGTCTGGTTGGGTACTAAGTTCAATTGGCTACAAAAGGCTGGAAGAGATCAGAAACTCTCTGATTGGCGGTGAAGCACTTTTGGATATGCCAGAAGCGTTAGAGATCATCAATTTAATGAGAGTAGCGGACATTCTTATTCCGGTGGTAACAGCGGTATTGGCCATTGTTGTTATGTATCGATACGACTTCACGGAACAAAGAGCAATTGAGGTGAGACAAGAGCTAGAGTTTCGTCGAGGTAAGATCAAGCACGCAGAATAATACAAATGAACTTAGGTTGTTAATCTTGCGCGTTCCAGTTTTAATATGCGAGATCGGACTAGTGTGACTGTACTACTTCTATATTAGCCAGCAACGTGAGTTGTTGGCTTTGTTACATAGAGCGATTTATTCTAAGTGTTTTTAAATGCTTTATATTGTTATCTTCCTGATGGTTTTATTTTTGTCGATTTATTTTTTTTAATGTATGAGAAAGTAACAAGGTAACGGAGTGATGGGTTAAACTTAGATAAATATATTTAAACAATTATAATGTGTAGATTTACTAAGTGGTTTGTTC